>JBIOXP010000560.1:0-17267 GCA_044869705.1 Binatia bacterium
CTCCTGTACCAAACCCCCTATCGACCGGAGGTGCAGCGCGGCCAGATCGTATTCCATCGGCGCAAACTCGCCGTTGACGGCGCGAGTCTGCCAGTCCCTAAGCTCCTTTTGACTATTCCCTGTCCGCAGAGAAAGCTCACCGTTCGCGATCTTGGATTCAATTTGCAAGGCTGCCAGCGAAATCGCCTGGCTACGCTGCGTCAATAGATAAATCGCCGGCAGCAAAACGATGAGTAATATCGCGAAAGCAAAAGCGGGTTGCCCCAATGGACGAGCCGAAAAGATGTCTATCCATCCTCTAGAAACTCGCCCCTTGTCCAGCCCCACGCGGTGAACGGCCAGAATTCTTTCTTGCAGCTCCGCAGGCGCTCTTATTGTGGTGCCAAGTTTGTGAATTTCAGCCTTGAGCGCCTCCTCTTGTTCGTAAACGCGCCGGCATCGCGCGCAATCTACAAGATGGTTTTCTATCAACGCACGTTCCGAGTCAGGTATCTCGTTGTCGACCAGCGCAGTTATAAATTCTGGCGCGTCTTCGCAGTTCACTTTGATCCTGTTCCTACGTATACCTTGAGATATTCACGCAATAATTTCCGGCCCCGCGAGATACGCGATCGGATCGTCCCAATCGGACAGGAAAGCACTTCCGCTGCTTCCGCGTAAGAGAGATCTTCCATATCCACGAGAACGATCGGCAGCCGGAAATCTTCAGGCAACCGCCGCAAGGCGTCATCAATTTTCAAGTTAAGTTCCGCTTGTAGAGCGTAAGTGTCCGGCCGTGGATTTCCTTTCGGGACAGCTCCCGAAGACTCTAAACCCGCTGCTTCATTGACGAGGTCCTCTTCTAGCGAGATCGACCTCTTATTGCTGTGGCATTGATCGAAAAACAAATTGTAAAGAATCCTAGTGAGCCACGCTTTCATATTTGACCCGAGAGCAAACTGCTCGTACGAGGCGATCGCGCGAGCATAGGTGTCCTGGACCAAATCTTGTACCTGCTCGAGTTCGCGTGTGAGGTGATACGCCACGCGATAGAGATGGTCGATGTGTGTCACCGCTTCACGTAAGAATTGCTCTCTCCCGGCCCTGCCCTCAGCATCCTGGGTCACTTGCGCATTCTATAGACGAAAGAAACGAACTCCAAACAGGGCGCTCGAATCTACAACTGTTTTGCTCCGTCTACAGTTCCCAAAATCTGCGACTAAAGCATTGGCTAAACTCTCGAGTAACGAGGCCACGTCCTGACTCAGTTGAGAGACAGCCGAAACATTCAATGTTGAGTATTTTCCCCAATCGAGATCGCAAGGAACGGAACACCGAGGTTGGGGTGTTATCCGATCCTTCGCGGCCAGCTTTTATTCACACATCGTTGCTCGGCGGGAACTTTTTTATTGCGCTAACCGTTGATGATGTGACGGCTAAGAAACAGAGCCAAATATGAGCAACGAATGATTGCCTCGCCTTAAACCGTGAGAACTCAAGTGGAACTACAAAGGAGGGACCAAATGAAATTACAGAAATTACTAAAGAAATGTCGAGCGTCGAGAATGGTTATCATTTTCGCCGTATTGACTGTATCTGGCCTAGCTTACGGCGAACAAAAGCTTGCCTTGAAAGCCGATAAGGGCGGGAAAGGGGCAAAGGGCGAGGTTGCCATCGCGGACACGAAGCCGGGTCAGAAAGAGTTAACGATTACCATGTCGGGCTTAAAGCCGGACTCGGTCTATACGGTATGGGTGGTAAACATGAAGCCCAAAATGGATATGGCTGGGGTCGGAACCGGAGATTATTCTTTCAAGAGCGATGATAAGGGAGTCGCAAAGTATAGCGCGACCATTTCCAGCGCTGAGCTCGAGAAGTGGCAGATGTTTGAAATCGCTTATCATCCCGACGGCGATGCCAAGGATATGAAAAAGATGCAAATCGCTTTATCCGGCCCAATCAAAATGGCGAAATAGTATTAACGAGCGGGGCGGCGCATCGTTGGCGTTGCCATCTGTAAACGAAGCTCATAATATTCCTCTGAACGTTTCCCGATTTCAGGATGAATTTTCCGGAACGTTGCCCGGTCTTGATGGTTAACACTTAGAAATCCCGATTACGATTAACGGAGACGCGTTGATGATCCGCAATAGCCACGCAAATCTAGATTTTGAAGCTGCCGTATTGGAGCGCTACAAAAACGCGGCACAGAAGGGCGAAGCCTGTCTGTGTTTTGCGGTGAGCTATGACAAGTCGCTGCTGGAAATTATCCCTGACGAGATCAAGGAGAAGGATTATGGTTGCGGCGATCCTTCGCGATATATCCGCGCCGGTGACGTGGTGCTCGATCTCGGCTCGGGCGGCGGCAAAGCCTGCTACATTATCTCTCAGATTGTCGGGGCCACGGGCAAAGTGATCGGCGTTGACTTCAATCCGCCGATGATCGAGCTGGCGCGCAAATACCAGAGAACCATCGGCGAAAAGCTCGGCTATCACAACGTGGAGTTCCGCCGCGGCAAGATTCAAGACCTGAAAATAGATCTGGAGCTGCTCGATACGTATCTCGAGGAGAATCCTGTTCGCTCAGTTGCGGACTTCGCCTGCCTGGAGGATTTCACAAAACGAATTCGCCAAGAGCAGCCATTGATCGCCGACGAATCCATCGACGTAATCGTTTCCAATTGCGTGCTCAATCTGGTTCGCCC
Organism: Binatia bacterium; assembly: GCA_044869705.1. Classification (GTDB taxonomy): domain Bacteria; phylum Desulfobacterota; class Binatia; order UBA9968; family UBA9968; genus DP-20. Next base: position 2,685 of record JBIOXP010000560.1, read on the forward strand.
CGAGGACAAGCAACACCTCTTCACTGAAATGTACCGAGTGCTGAAGCGGGGTGGCAGGGTGGCGATCGCCGACATCGTAAGCGATGAAACGGTGCCGGAGCATCTCGCGCAGAATCCCAATCTCTGGAGTGCGTGCGTGTCAGGCGCTTTTCAAGAAGAAGCATTTCTCCGCGCTTTGGAAGACGCCAAATTCCACGGCATCCAGATCCAAGATTTCAGTTCGCAACCGTATCAGACCGTCGACGGGATCGAGTTCCGCGCCGTCACCGTGACCGCTTACAAGGGCAAAGAAGGACCGTGCATCGAGCGCAATCAAGCGGTGATTTACCGCGGTCCGTGGAAACAAGTCGTGGACGACGATGGCCACACGCTGGAGCGTGGCGCGCGCATGGCCGTGTGCGAAAAAACTTTTGACATCTACTCCAAGCCGCCCTATCAAGACCAATTTATCCTCGTACCTCCAGATCAAGAAGTAGCGAGCGCACAGGCGAGGACTTTCGACTGCGCGCGCGATCACAAGCGCCACCCGCGCGAGACCAAGGGCAACGAATACAGCGTCACCAAGGCCGGCGCGGGCGTTTGCGGACCGGGATCGAATTGTTGTGCGTAACAAGGAATATAGAATATCAAAGATCACATCGCCGACCTAATTTGAAAACCGATGCAGCCCTTTGCCGAAAAACTTCAGCGCGCTGGCCGGTCGTTGAGCCGGCGGGCTGTCGATACTTTACAAGTGAACCTCGGCCGCTACTGCAACCTAGCGTGCATTCATTGCCACGTCGAATCGGGCCCGAGTCGAACCGAGATGATGAGCCGCGAAACCGTCGATGCGGTATTGCGCTTTCTCGCCGCCACGAAGATTCCGACTTTGGATATCACCGGCGGCGCGCCGGAGCTGCACCGCGATTTCGATTATCTGGTCGAGTCGGCGCACGGGCTCGGGCGCCATGTCATGGATCGTTGCAATCTGACGGTGATTTTCGAGCCAGGCAAAGACTATCTGTCGGAATTTTTTAAGCGCCATCAGGTGGAGCTGATATGCTCGCTGCCGTGTTATTCGCAGGAGAATGTCGACAAGCAACGCGGTAAAGGCACTTTCGATTTGAGCATCCAGGCGCTGCGGCGATTGAACGAACTCGGCTATGGTCATGCGGACAGCAATCTCGTTCTCAATCTCGTCTACAACCCTGTCGGACCGCACTTACCGCCGCCGCAAGCGACCTTGGAGCAAGATTATAAGCGCATCCTCGGCGAGCAATTCGGCATCGTTTTCCATCAACTCTATTGTCTCACCAATATGCCAATCACGCGCTACGCTACTCATCTCAAGCTGCGCGGCGAGTACGATGATTATACAGAAATGCTCGAATACAGCTTCAACACTGCAACCTTGGATCAAGTTATGTGCCGCAATCTCATCAGTATCGGCTGGGATGGTTCGATATACGATTGCGATTTCAATCAGATGCTCGACCTGCGGGTTCGCGACCGCGCCGGCAAGGCCCTAAACATCGCCTCGCTAGCACTCGATCAAATTTTCGATCGGCCGATCACGATCGGCGATCACTGCTATGCCTGCACCGCAGGCTGCGGCAGCAGTTGCGGCGGCGCGCTGGTTTAGCGCGCGGAGCGGCAAGGTGCTCGTCCATGCTCGGCATATGGCCAAAACCCGCTCGAAAAAATGGGGCATGCCGGTATCGACGACTCATTTATCCTGCGGCGCGCTTTTCGGCGTCGGTATCGCCAACGGGCGAGCCCAGTGGACTGTGATCCGCACGATACTCTTAGCTTGGCTGTTAACTCTTACGACGGCCGCATTTCTTTCTGGCAGTGTCTATCTGTTGATCCGGCAACTTTAACTATCTTTTCGAATTTCACTTGCCGACGTCACAACCCGGTGATCGCTACTTTTCCAACTGTGATTGAAAGATCACATCGATGCCTATGAAAGCGGCTAAGGCTACGCTCATTATCGTTTCGCTCGTCGGCATCGCGATTGCCGTCTGGTTTCTTCCTGTCCGTCAATGGTTCACGGCGTTTGAAAGCTTCATTCAATCGTGGGGAGTTTTCGGTCCAATCATTTTTGTCCTCGCTTATGGCGTGCTTACCGTGCTTCTATTTCCTGCCAGCTTCATGACTCTAGGGGCCGGCACCATATTCGGATTAAAGCTTGGACTTGTTGTCGCGCTCATTGGCGCGAATCTCGGCGCGCTTTGTTCGTTTTTATTGGCGCGCACTTTTCTCCGTGAAAAGGTCGTTGGCTGGACGGCCTCCCATCCGAGATTTCGCTTCCTCGACCAAGCGATCGGCAAGCAGGGTTTCAAGATGGTTTTGCTGTGCCGGTTGAGTCCGATCTTTCCGTTTATTCTGCTCAATTATTTTCTCGGTCTGACGGCGGTGCGCACAGGCGCTTACGTTCTGGCAAATTTGCTCGGCATGGTGCCGGCGATGTTTCTCTTCGTTTACTTCGGGGCCGCGGCCCGCGACGCGCTCGAGGTGCAACCGAGCGCCGCCAGCGATTTTTTCCAGCAAGTTCTAAAATACGTCGGGCTGTTGGCGACGCTCGCGGTGTTCGTAATCGTGACGCGCATGGCGCGAAAAGCACTGCGGGCGGCCGAGCAGGCTGAGGAAGGCAGCGTTGTCACGGTTAGCCCGCGGCTCGATGAAAATTTTTCCGCTACGCCTTTCGATCAGATGGTTCTGACTGATGATCCGCACGACCGCCAGTTAATCGAAAATTGTCATCCGCCCAAACGAACCAATCCGACGCCGGCGCAAAAATATAATCTGGTGGTCATCGGTGGCGGCACCGCCGGTTTGGTATGCGCCGCGGGTGCCGCTCAGCTCGGCGCCAAAGTCGCGCTCATCGAACGTAGCTTGCTGGGCGGCGATTGCTTGAACGTCGGCTGCGTGCCGTCGAAGGGTATCATTCGCGTCGCGCGGCGCGCGCGCGCCGCGCGGAGCGGCGCCGAATTCGGCATTACGATTCAGAGCGAAGCGCATGTGGATTTCGGGGCGGCCATGGCGCGCATGCGCAAACTCCGCGCCGTGATCAGCGAGCACGATTCGGTCGAGCGCTTCGCTCAGCTTGGCGTCGACGTGTTCATCGGCAATGGCGCCTTCGTCAGTCCAAGCGTCATCGCAGTCGATGGACAGAGGCTGAAATTCACCCGTGCCCTTATCGCGACCGGCGCGCGTCCTTCAGAGCCGCGGATCGAAGGTCTGCGCGAGGCCGGCTTTTATACCAACGAGACAATCTTCACTCTGACGAAGTTGCCACAGCAATTGGCGATCATCGGTGCCGGTCCATTGGGCTGTGAGCTGGCGCAGTGCTTTCAGCGCTTGGGCAGCGCCGTGACTTTGATGACCGATGGCGCGGAAATACTTCCCAAGGAAGACGGTGACGCTGCGGCGCTTGTGCGCCGGCAGCTCGAAAAGGAGGGCGTGCGAATCATCACCGGCGCAAACGTAGAACGGGCGGAGATAAAAGGCGGAATAAAACAGCTCGCGCTGACAGATCGAGAGCGACGATTCGATGTTGTTTGCGATGCAATATTGGTCGCAATCGGTCGGACGCCGAATCTTGAAAACCTCGGTTTGGAAACAGCGGGCGTTCGCTACTTGGCTAGTGGCATTGAAGTGGACGAGCGGCTGCAGACTTCGAACTCGCACGTTTTCTCGGCCGGCGACGTCTGCTCGCGTTACAAATTTACTCACAGTGCGGATGCCATGGCGCGCATTGTGATCGCGAACGCACTCTTCTTCGCGCGCCGCAAAATCACCGATTTGGTGATTCCCTGGTGCACCTACACCGATCCGGAAGTTGCCCACGTCGGTTATTACGAGAAGGACGCGCGCGCCGCGGGATTCGATGTCGCGACGATCAGCCAGCCTTTCAGCGAGGTCGATCGCGCAATTCTTGATGGAGAAACGGAGCGTTTCGCGCGGGTTCATTACGACAAGAAAAACGGCCGGATTCTCGGCGGCACGATCGTCGCGCGCCATGCCAGCGAGATGCTGGGCGAGTTGACGTTAGCGATTACAGCGAAACAGAAAATCAGCGTCTTGTCCTCGACAATTCATGCCTATCCAACGCAAACCGAGGCATTACGCAAGATCGGCGATGCCTACATGAAAACCAAATTGACACCGAGAGTGAAGAAGGTTGTTGCCAAGTGGCTAGAATGGCGACGATGACCCACGGCCGTAAGAGGACTTCGGCCGCGACCCTGAAGTCTTGATGGAGCATGGGTTAAAGTACGCGGATGGAAAATTAGCCGACGCGCTGGAAGAATACAGAAGCGGTTTGACCCATGACTATAAACGCTGGTTTAACGACATCGATTGAAAACCCTAAGCTCTGCGCGGATCAGGCGAAAGTCTCGGTTATTATTCCGACGTTAAACGAAGCCGGCGCCATTGCCACAACTTTGCAAGCGCTGCTCGGTCTCGCGCCCTTTGAGATTATTGTCGTCGATGGCGGCAGTACCGACTCTACCCGGGCGATAGCCGAGCAATTTGGCGTCAGGGTTCTGATTTCGGAGCCGGGGCGAGCGCGCCAGATGAACTGCGGGGCGCGAGACGCCACTGGCGATGTGTTGCTCTTTCTGCACGCGGACACGACTTTGCCCGCTTCTGCGCTGGAGGATGTCCGCGTGGCGATGCGTGATCCAGATTGTCCCGGTGGCCGTTTCGATGTCGAGATCGATGGCGCTCACTGGATGTTAAAAATCATCGGCGCGCTGATCAACTACCGCTCGCGCGCGACCAAAGTCGCCACCGGTGACCAGGCGCTGTTCGTGCGCCGCGCGATTTTCGAAACCTTGGGCGGATTCCAAGACATTGCGCTGATGGAAGACATCGCCTTCTGTCGCGCGCTCAAACGCATCGGGCCGATCGCCTGTCTGCACACCCGGGTAATCACCTCCGGCCGGCGTTGGGAGAGAGACGGACTTTGGCGGACGGTGATCAAAATGTGGGCGCTCAAGGTTTGCTATCTCGCCGGTGTATCACCCCAGCGGCTCAAACAATTTTATGCCGATACGCGCTAACGCCTTGGTGGTCATGGCCAAAGCGCCAATTCCCGGCAGCGTCAAGACCCGGCTCGTGCCGGTTTTTTCCGCGCCGCAAGCCGCCGCGCTTGCTCGCGCTCTGCTGATCGACCAGCTGGAACATCTTCGCGCCTTCCGAAATGCCGATCTTTACCTCGCCTTCACGCCTTTGAGTGCGCGCCGGTTGATCCGGCGCCTGACGCCGACCCGATTCGAAATATTTCCGCAACGCGGCGCCGGTCTCGGGGTACGTATGCAAAATATTTTTGCCACGCTTTTCGCCAGAGGCTACCAGCGAATCGTCCTCATCGGCGGCGATTTGCCGCCCGTGCCATTGGAGTACTTCACTCGAGCATTGGCTTATCTCGATCATCCCGAGTCACGCGCTGCCTTGGGTCCAACGCATGACGGCGGTTACTACCTAATCGGACTCAATCGAAATCAGCCGGCACTTTTCGACCAGATGAGTTGGAGCCATGATCAGGTCTTGAGACAGACCCTTGAGAGAATAATTTCCCTCAACATAAAGGGCCATCTCCTTCCGAGATGGCATGATATCGACACCACAGACGATGTCCGCTGTTTGCAATCCACATTAGCTCGCCTGGTGAAAAAAAAAGCGCCTAGAACTTTCAGCTTCCTGAGACAGATAAAGCTGCAATGAATTTTACCTCGCGCTGCAAGGCCCGCATTCAACAGGCATTCGCAATCGACATGGAACAACCGCTGATGAGATTACGGACCTGAAGACCAGTGGCTAAATCACGGGTATGCCCGCAAGAGGCGAGCCAGAGGATGTGTGATCTTTCATTCGAGGCCGCTCATTCCACGGCAGCCGGTCAAGCGAACGAATTCGAGGGCGTTGGTTATCGCACGAAGGTCAGGAGCCTGCGAATCCAGCCACACAAAGTCCGGAACACGGCCTGAACTATTTCAATGTCGAGAACCAAACCACTCCAAAGGCTCCGGCGAATAGCGCTCCGATGAACCAGAGAAGTTCGTCGGTTTTGGCGAACAGATCGACGATCCAGCCACTCGCGAAGCCGCCCAGGATTGCTCCGAGCGATCCGCCGGCGCTGGAATGCCGAACAGACGTTTCGCTTCGCGCGCTGTGAAAATGAGGTCCGCTAGGGTCCAGATCCTTAAGCGGCTCAGTGATCGGCTCCTAGCTAATTTTCCGGAATGCATGCAAAGTTGAACTTCGGACGCTAAAACCCTTCGCTTACCGATTCGGCCGCCAAGTCAACGCATAGCGTCAAATGAATGCGCGCACAGGAAATCTTTTCCGGGCTCAGCTTCGCCCACAGCTGCGTAGCTCGCTCGGTGCGCAGGAGCTATGTAATCCTGAAATCAGCCAATCGTGTTAAACGTTTTATAGACGAGTCGGCAGAGGTAGGATGAGTTCGGATCGGAGGATTTTTCCGATCGCGCTCTTCGGAAGACTTTGCGCAAATTGGATTTCCTGCGGAATTTTGAACGGGGCGATTTCCCGGCGCATGGCCTCGCGGATTTGTTCTACGAGGAGCTCGGACCCCTCGTATCCGTCGGCCAGCACAATCACGGCACGAATTTTGTTTCCGATTTCGGCGTCAGGGTTGGGAACCACGGCCGCTTCGATAATCGCTGGATGCTTCTGGAGCGCGTTTTCAACTTCGGTCGGTGAGATGAAAATGCCGCGGCTTTTGAAGCAGTCGTCGCGGCGCCCAGCGATATAGAAGTAGCCTTCGGCGTCCTGATATGCGAGATCGCCTGTGAAGTACCAGCCATTTCGCACTACTGCCTGCGTCCGTTCATCATCTTGATAGTAGCCCAGAAACAGTCCGGGGTCCCTTGTGGAAATTGCGAATTGGCCAAGTTCGCCGCTCGGCACCGGCTTAAACTCATCATCTAATATGTCAACGGCTACACCGGACAGCGGCTTTCCCACCGACCCGGCTTTCACCGAATGGCGAACGCCGTGTCCGATAACCAGCTGGTATTCCGACACGCCGTAGTGCTCGTATAGCTCGGCGCCGACACGCCTCCTCCATTCGCGGTACGTCGCTTCCCGCAGCGCCTCGCCGGTCGAATGAGCGCAGCGAAGACTCTTTAAGTCGTGCGTCTTCTCGAAACCCGGCATTGCCAGCAGCCGCCGGTAAACCGTGGCCACGGAATAGAGAACTGTCACTCGGTACTTCTCGATCTGCCTGAGAAGGTTTTCTGCCGTGGCGCGACCGGCAAGGACCGCGCCCGTGATACCGTTACGCAATGGAAAAAGAAGATTGTGGCCAAGCGCGCTGATGAAACTCCACTCGCCGGTCGCCATGACAACGTCGTTAATTTGCGGCGGGAGGCGATAGCGGTTGAGATCGCCCAAAGCCACAATCCAACGGTGCGCATGAACGATCCCTTTGGGTTTGCCGGTGGTGCCGGAGGTATACACGATGAACGCAGGCTCGTTGGCAGCAGTCTTGGCATACTTAATCGTGGTCCCAAGATTTTTTAGTAACGTGTCAAAGGGAACCTCGTCCGGCGCCGGATCGCCGACGCAAACGATGTCCCCAACAAGATGCCGATGGCGCATCTCGCGTGCGGCCGACGACAATGCGGATTCTGTGATAATCAAGCGCGGCGCTACACTTGTCGCCACGCTGGTGAGCTCGTTCGGAGACAACGCCGAATTGACCAGCACAGGAATAATAGCGAGCTTGACGGCGGCCAAAAAAACCAACGCGAACTCCGCGCGGTTCATCATGGCGATCAAAACGCGATCGCTTTTCTGCAATCCACGTTCGATAAGACCTGCGGCAACTGCATCGACGCGCTGCTGCAGCACGTCGTAGGTGACCGGGCCGTTTTCTCCGATGAGCGCGGTCCTTTGGCCGCGCTCGCGCATGAATTCGGGTCGAAGGACTTCCTCAGCCAAGTTCAGCTGCTCGGGGAAGGCTCGATAGCCCGGCCATGGAACCTCCGGTGAAATCTCCACGGGTTTCATTTCTTCTTTTTTGTCGCAGGGGGCCGGGATGGAAACGGCCATTTGGCATCGTACGGATAGGTGTAGCGCGGATGTCTTTTCTCGGCGAACGCGCGCATCCCTTCCTGGCAATCTTTCGTGCGGGTGATTTCCAGCACGGCTTCGAGCTCCTGCTGATACCCTTCATCGGTGCGGTTCCAGTTCCAGTACATCTTCATCAGCCGTTTGGCCTGGCGCACTGACAAATAAGGATTCGCAGCGATTTTTCCCGCGAGACCGAAGACTGCATCGAGCAGGTTTTTATGAGCGACGACTTCATCGACTAATCCGATGCGCATCGCTTCCTCCGCGTCGATAATATCGCCCGTGAGCACCAGCCGCATCGCGCGGCCAATGCCAACCAGTTTCGGAAGATTTCGCGCTCCGCCGCTCTCGGGAACAAAGCCTGCGGGAACGGCCACTTCACCAAACCGTGCTCGATCGGAAGCAATCCTCATGTCACAGAGCGTCGCGAGCTCGAGGCCTACGCCAACCGCAGGGCCGTTAATGGCAGCGATGGTGACTTGCGGCAGGTCCTCGAGCTTGCGCATCGCGCTCTGCAAAACTCGATGGCGGAGATCGTTGAAGAAATACTCGGCCATTTCTTTGTACGGTCCGGTGATTCCCATGCTGCCTTCGAAAGCGCCAAGTACTTGACCCTCGGAGGTAAGATCGCCACCGGCGCAGAAGCCGCGCCCTTCGCCGGTAACGATCACAACTTTGATAATTGCATCGCGCGCGATCCCGTTGCATAGAGCGTCGAGTTCCAGCCGCATCAGCGGATCGACCGCGTTTAGCTTTTCCGGCCGGTTGAGCGTGATCACGCCGATGGCCGGCTCGCCGGGATTCGCCGGGTTGTCATGCACCGACCATTTGAGCGCTCTGTAGTCCATTGAAGCTCCTCGTAGGATGTTTCACCACGAAGATCACGAAGTACACGGAGATAATTTCGGTCGGGGCGATTCATGAATCGCCCCTACCTTCCTGGACCTTCGCGTGCTTCGGGTGAGATCTAATATTTCGCTCTACATCATTTGGTGGCGGCAACTTCGCACACTGCTGTCGCGCCCAAAATCACTTTTCTTTTTTCTGACCGTAAAAAGAAGTGTTTACCGGAACCTCACTCGTTGGGCGTCGTTCGGCGGCAATCTTTTTGCCGGTCTGCCAATATTCCCCGGCCGTCGCCAACGCCGCCTGCTGATCGAGCTCCTCATTCCAGTCGCCCAAAGAGTAACCGTACCAGGGCGACTCCGGCTCCAGCTTCGGAAGACCGAGCTTTTCCCAGAGCGCCCGGGCGCGCTCCATATATTCTTTTTTCGGCAGCGAAATCGGTGGAAACGTCTCCTTCAATGTCGCATCCCAGAGCAGGCACGAATCGTCCGCCGAACCGCGCGCGTCGTGTCGCGGTGCATGGCCGACATCGGTGCCGCGAATGATCTGCACGTCACGGTGCGGCTGCGAGCGATAGCCGAGCGCCCAGAAGATCGCATCCAAGTTTTCCGGATCGATATCTTCATCTACGGCAATCACGATCTTGGACATGGACGGCCGGAAAGCTACCGCTCCCATGAGCGCGCGCCAGACTTCGGCCCGGCTGGGCTTGCGCATTTGAATCACGGTTAATTTTTGCGTCGCAGTCAACGGCTCGTGCAGCATGACGCGCATGACGCATTTGACGCCCAGCGTATTTTTCAGGTGATCGAGATAGATAGGCTCATAGGCCATTTTCTTGATGACGCTCGATTCCGAGGGCGTCACCTGGCTGATGATCGAGCACAGGATCGCGTCTTTACGCCGGGTGATCGCAGTCACTTCCATATAGGGATTGAATTCCTGCGGATTGACGTGCCCGTGCGATTCGCCGAAGGGAGCTTCAGGTTCGAGCCATTCTGTGTCGACCCATCCTTCGATGATAATCTCGGCGTCCGCCGGGACCATTACGGGCACGGTCTTCGCCTGGACAACCCGAATCGGTGCTTTGACGAGCCCGCCCGCCACTGCAAATTCGTCCACGTTATAATTCAGTTTCTGCGCGGCGACGTAAGAGATCGCCGGCACGCCGCCGATCGAGAGCGCCGCCGGCATCTTTTCTCCGCGGGCGCGATATTTTTCCCAGTGGACATAAATTCCCTGGCCAAGCTCAAGAGACGGATTGCAGCCGATGCGATCGGGAGCTTTGATCATCGCTCGATAGGTGCCGATATTGTAAATGCCGTTCTCAGGATCGCGCGTAATGAAATGCGCGGCGCTGATATATGGCGCGTTGTCCCATCCCGGAGTCGAAATCGGCACCGGAATGCCATCCATGCCCTGCCCCGAAACTTGAAGGGCCTTGTTCTGATAAACAATTTCATGGACCGGCGCTGCCTCCGAGGGGATCTCGACCGGCGGGATCGGATCGGCCTTCGCTTCCGCCCACAGCTGGTTGACCTGTGCCGGATCGCAACCGAGACCGATTCCATAAATTCTGCGATTGGCGGCAAGAATGCCGATCGCCACCGGAATATCATAAGTCTTCCCCTTGGCGTCGACAGGCTTTTCGAACAGAAACGCTTTGCGGTCTTGCTCCTTGATTCCGCCGCGAAACTGCCAGCGTACCAGCGGATGCATTTCTTGATCTTTGTCCACCGGCTCTTTGACGCGGATCAATAAACCTTCGATTTCCAGTCGCTCGAGATGCTCATGCAGATCGGGATAGCGCCGCGGTGCGACCTGGCGCGACTTTAGCGCGATTGATTTCTTCTTGCTCATTGTGGATTTCCTATAGAATGCGGAAAGTGCTGCCAATCTATACCAGTTTTTCCCCGAGCGTAAAGACAACCTTCAGCGCCCCAAGAAGCAACAAATTTTGCTCGACTCTCGCCAGCAGCGCCAAGTAACCGGTTGCTCCGCGCGGTCGCGCACACGTCGGCGGCTGCTGTCGAGCGCCGGTGCATGTTCGCCTTCCACGTTTCCTCGCCACTGTCCGCACCTGCGAGCGCAGGCCCGTGAGGCAGAGCTAGAACCAGCAAAGAGATGTGCAAAAAATTTGTCTGATGCTTGATTATTTCGCGCCGGCATCGGCTAATGCCCTGCACAGGCGATCCGGTTTTCCGCCGGCGCGGTTGTACTTTGGCGATTTATGATCGATCTTTATTGCGAGGGGCCGAGATCGCGCTCGGCTCGCCAGTTCCAAGACAGCGATAAGATCACTGCGAGATGGGGAGCGCATGTGGCATATCAACCCATACAAAACTACGGCTTGATCGGCGATTTACACACTGCCGCTCTGGTGGGGATGGACGGTTCCATCGACTGGCTCTGCTTTCCAGCCTTCGACTCTCCCAGCGTCTTCGGCGCCCTGCTCGACGACAAGAAAGCCGGCCGCGTTAAGATCTGCCCCCGCGCTGACAACATCACTCACAAGCAATTCTATTGGCCGGACACCAACGTTCTCATCACTCGTTTCTTGTCGCCGGACGGGGTCGGCGAAATAGCCGATTTTATGCCCGTCGACGAGCCTGCCTCCTGGCACGGTAAACATCAGTTGATTCGGCGTGTGAGCGTGGTCCGTGGCTCGCTCACTTTCCGCATGATCTGCCAGCCGGCGTTCAATTACGCCCGCGATCAGCATCGCGTGACAAGCTGCGATCAGGGTGTGGTTTTCAAGTCACCGGCCTTGACTCTCGCGCTCTCCACGAAAGTGCCGCTCAAAGTTCACCAATCCGGAGAAGTCTCCGCGGAATTCACTCTTAACGAGAACGAGATCGCTACGTTTATGCTTCATCAAGTCGGGTCGGACGCCGGTTGCGGCGAGGGTTTGACCGACGCTGAGGCTCAGGGACTATTCGAAGCCACGGTGCGCTACTGGAGGCGCTGGATTGCGAAATGCACTTACACGGGCCGATGGCGTGAGACCATCAATCGCTCCGCGCTGGTGCTCAAGCTTTTGACCTATGAGCCCACCGGCGCGATCGTCGCGGCGCCGACCTGCAGTTTGCCGGAGAACATCGGCGGCGGCAGAAACTGGGATTATCGCTACACTTGGATTCGCGATGCCGCTTTTACGCTCTATGCCTTTATGCGCATCGGTTTCACCGAGGAAGCCGCGCGCTTCATCGATTGGCTCGAAGCGCGCACCCATGAGCTGGCGCCCGACGGCTCCCTGCACATCATGTATGGCATCGATGGACGGCACAATCTCAGCGAAGAGATCCTGGATCACCTCGAAGGTTATCGCGGCTCGCGGCCGGTGCGAATCGGCAACGGCGCTTATAACCAGCACCAGATCGATATCTATGGCGAGTTGCTCGATTCGATCTACCTTTACAACAAATACGGCACGCCGATTTCTCACGTGCTCTGGAAAGAAGCCCGACGCATGCTCGACTGGGTTTGCGAACACTGGCAAAGCAAGGATTACGGCATCTGGGAAGTGCGCGGCGAACCGCAGCATTTTGTTTATTCGAAGCTCATGTGTTGGGTCGCGCTGGACCGCGGCCTGCGTCTTGCCGAAAAACGTTCCTTTCCCGCCGAACGGGAGCGCTGGCTCAAATACCGAGACGCGATTTACGAAGACGTCTTGACTCATGGCTGGAGCGAAAAACGGCAGGCGTTTACCCAGTACTACGGCAGCGAGACCCTCGATGCCGCCAATCTGCTCATGCCGTTGGTATTTTTCATGTCCCCCACGGATCCTTCCATGCTGCGCACGATCGAGGCGATCAAGAGTCCGTTCGATCAGGGCGGACTGATGTCCAACAGCCTGATCTATCGCTATCATCCAAAGACCGAGGTGGATGGATTGGAGTGGGACGAGGGAACTTTCAATATGTGCACGTTCTGGCTCGTGGAAGCTATGACGCGCGCGGGTCGCACCGATAAACGGCAACTGGAGCAAGCAAGATTGATTTTCGAAGGCATGCTGGGATACGGCAGCCATCTAGGTTTGTACGGAGAGGAGACCGGCCCGTGTGGTGAGGCCTTGGGGAATTTTCCTCAAGCCCTGACACATCTGGCGCTGATCAGCGCCGCGTTCAACTTGAATCGCGCGCTCGGGTCAAATGACCAGGAGTGGCCCGGACTTCCGGGAACGGGTAAAACGGACGCGAGTCGCGCTGAAGCGAAGAAGGCGTCAAAGTAGATCGATCAGCGCGCCGGGGCGAGAAGTTTTACGCTTGGGGCGCGCGGCACTTATCACGGCCACTCGAATGCAATAGTATGAATTCATACCGTCACTGCGAAGATAGTGGAGGGACAACCAGGTGAATGAATCACTGGAAGCGCTCTGCATCAATACCATTAGAATGTTGTCTGTGGACGCCGTTCAGAAGGCCAACTCCGGACACCCCGGAGCGCCGATGGGGCTGGCGCCGGCTGCCTATACTCTCTGGACGCGCTTTCTCAAGCACAACCCGCGGAATCCTGACTGGTGGGATCGTGATCGTTTCGTCCTGTCGGCCGGCCATGGCTCCATGCTGATTTACAGTATGCTTTTTTTGACCGGATACGACTTGCCGCTCGAACAGATTAAACAATTTCGCCAGTGGGGCAGCCTCACTCCCGGCCATCCCGAACGCGAGCTCACGCCCGGCGTGGAAACCACGACCGGCCCGCTGGGGCAAGGCTTCGGCAATGGCGTAGGCCTCGCGATCGCCGAAGCTCATCTCGCGGCGCGCTACAATCGGCCGGGATTTGAGATCGTCAATCACTTCACTTACGCCATCGTTAGCGACGGCGACTTGATGGAAGGTGTCGCCTCTGAAGCGGCGAGTCTCGCCGGCCACCTGAAACTGGGGAAGTTGATCTACCTCTACGACAACAACAGGATTTCTCTTGCGGGTGCCGCCGATTTGAGCTTCACCGAAGATTGCGCGAAGCGCTTCGAGGCTTACGGCTGGCACACGCAATCGTTGGACGACGGCAACGACATCGAGGCGATCGATCACGCGCTCCGCGCTGCGCGCGAGGAACAATCGCGTCCGTCATTGATCCTGCTGCGCACTCACATCGGTTTTGGTTCGCCGGGAAAGCAGGACAGCTTCGAAGCGCACGGCTCGCCGCTAGGCGAAGCTGAAGTCAAGCGCACCAAAGAGAAACTCGGCTGGCCGCTCGAGCCCGCGTTTTATATTCCCAAAGAAGCCGAAACGCAGTTCCGCGCAGCCATCACTGATGGTCCAAAAGCCGAAGCGAGCTGGCAAGAACGCTTTAATACTTACCGTGAAAAATTTCCCGAGCTCGCCAAGGAATTCGCGCAAGTCATGAGCGGCGCCTTACCGGCAAATTGGCAAGACTCGGTCCCGTCCTTTCCCGCCGATGCCAAGGGGGTTGCGACGCGCGCTGCATCGGGAAAAATTATTGCCGCGCTGGCCACCGCGTTGCCAACACTGATTGGTGGATCGGCGGACTTGAACCCTTCGACGTTCACCGTCTTGCCGAAGCTAGGCGATTTCGAGAGCCCGCAGCGAAAGGTCAGCGATCATCAGGGCACGGCCGGCGGGGAATGGAATTATGCCGGGCGCAATATCCACTTCGGCGTGCGCGAGCATGGTATGGGCGCGG
>JBIOXP010000561.1:0-9781 GCA_044869705.1 Binatia bacterium
TAGAAAAACAAAACAGCGGGCGTGATACACGAAATGGCTCCATGTTTCGCCAGCGGGATCAGGCCCCGAGATGATGATCCGACACTGGGGCCCCGATACGCATATTCCTGTCCACAGCCATCCGTACCACGAGATGTTCTATGTACTGGACGGCGAGATTGAAATCGGCGGGACGACCTATACGGCGGGATCGTGCATCTACATCGAAAAAAATACGCCCTACGGGCCGACCCGCGCGCCCAAAGGCGGCAAAGTGCTGCGTTACGCCGAGGCGGGCGTAGGAAAATAGTGAATCGCCTGGAGAGCCATATTCGGGCCGAACGCCTGGAAACTTTTTATGTCAAGGAGGGCAGTGGCTTTCCCGTCGTGCTATTTCACGGCGCTGCGCCGGGCGCGTCCGCAGCAGTCAACTGGCACCTCAACATCGAGCCGCTCGCAGCGGCAGGGTTTACGGTGTATGCCTACGACCAGGCCGGATTCGGCCGTAGCGATAACCCGACCGATCTTTCTATAGAGTATCGCGTCACTCACGCAAAAGCCTTTATTGATGCGCTCAAGCTCGAACGCTATCATGTGGTCGGAAATTCCGTCGGCGGGTATATCGCAGCGCGCCTGGCGCTCGAAGATTCGCGCGTCGAGAAGTTCGTCACGACGACAAGCGGCACATTGGCTCCCAAAGGCTCGGCGGAATCTCAAACATTGGGCCAGAAGCACTCCGAAGAGCTGCGTGAATACGTGCCAAGCTTGGAAAACATGCGAGCTCTGACATTGGGCACTCTGTTTCGCAAAAATCTCGTGACAGAAGAATTGGTCCGCGCGCGCCACGAGATGAGCATCGGCAAAAATGCCGAAGCCGCGCGGCTACGACGGGGTGTGAAGCCGCCGCGGAGTCTGTTCGAAGAATTGCCCACGCTGAAGAAAAAGACGCTTCTCCTGTGGGGTGCTCAGGACCGCGGCGTCTCCGTGGAACGTGGAATCCTGCTCTTTCAACTCATCCCGAACGCCGAGTTTCACCTGTTCAATCAGTGCGCTCATTGGGTGCAGTGGGATCAGGCGGAACGTTTCAATAGATTGGTCGCGGATTTTCTCACGGCTTAAGTTTCGGAAATAAATCGTCCCTCTTATTACCTGTGCCGTTCCAATTTGTCATTCCGGGCGGAGCGAGGAATCTTGCACTCAGCTATGTCAAAGCAAGATTTCTCGGCGGAGTTTGCCTGAGCGAGGTCGAAGGGCCTCGAAAATCACAAGTATGATACAAGCTCGAAGATGATAAGCCAGAATGTTTAGGTCGCTGGTGCTGCACGGATAAAAATCGCTCGGCCATGGCTCAAGCGAGGCGAGCTCGACTTGACTCTGCCGCGCTTCCGTCGCTAATCTCGCGCGTCATGAGAGTTTTTCATAATCATCGAGGCCACAGAATCCGAATACAATCACTTGCCGGCACGCTAATGTTCCTGGCGCTTGCAGTGTCCCATCCGGCGTCGGCTCAGGACAAAAAACCGGAGCGAATCCGCGTCGGCGGCGGCTCGACCTCCGCGACGCAGATGTCGATGTGGCTCGCCAAGGAAGGAAATCTTTACGAGAAACACGGCCTCAGTGTCGAGGCGATCAGTATTCCGGGAAGCTCGCTGGCGCTTCAGGCGATGCTCGCCGGCGAATTGCCGATCATTCAACTCGGCGGTGCCGCATCGATTCAGGCGAACCTTTCGGGCGCTGATACGGTTATTGTCGCGACGATCGTAAAAAAGTTTCTCTTCTGGATCTACGGCCGGCCGGAAATTAGCCGGATGGAAGATTTGAAGGGGAAGGTTTTCGGCACGACCCGCTTCGGCACGCTCTCGGATCTCGCTTCGCGATTTGCCTTGCGCTCTTATGGGATCGATCCGGAGCGCGACATTACGATGGTGCAAACCGGCGGGCCGGCGGAAACCGTGACGGCGATTCTGAGCGGCAAAATCCAGGCCGCGGCGCTAAGCCCGCCGGCGACATTGCAGGCGAAAAAAGCCAAGCTCAAAGAACTGCTCGACATGTCGAAGCTCGACGCCGAGTATCATATCAACGGCGTAGTGACCACGCGGCGTTATCTGAAAACCAATGAAGACACGGTCAAGCGTTTCATGCGGGCCTACATCGAAGGCGCGGCGCGCGCTCAAAAAGACAAAGCCTTTGCGCTCAAAGCGATGGGCAGAACATTTCGCACCGACGATCGCGAGTTGCTCGAAGAGAGTTACGACATGATCATCAAAAGCAATTTCGTCATCCCGCCGTATCCCTCGGTCCCCGGCATTGCAAGCTTGCTAAAGGGATTGGAACAGACGACTCCGAAGGCCAAAGGCGCAAGAGCGGAAGATTTCGCGAACAGCCGAGTCGTTCGCGAGATCGATCAGAGCGGGTTCGTGAAATCCGTTACGCAGTAGATCCGAAACCCTCAATCTTTCTAGTGGGTTGATCCCCCCAAACAGGGCTTTTTCCAGTCGTTTATGCGGTTTGTTGCATGGAGGATGTCAGTCTGTCAATCTGTAGTGTTCTGCCATCGTGGATCTTGCATTTTATTCCATACGCGATTTGTAAATGGGTTATCTGACCGAACAAATTGCCGACGAGGTCGGTAGACTCACGCAGGACCGTGGCCGGCAATACTTTCTGCGGGGCGCCGTCGAAAGCATCGACGGCGACAATTTTTCCGTTCGTGCGGTAGTGCAAGGCACGATCCGTTACACTGTCGAAATCAAGAGCATCGACGAATTTATCGATTACTCGTGTAATTGCCCCTTCTTCGAGCGCGACTTCGAGGCTTGCAAACATATCTGGGCAACAGCTCTCAAGGCCGAGCAGCATGGCTATCTGCGGGGCCGCGATGGCCTTCCTTCGGTAGCTCTCGGTCTCCCGAAAGGCAACGGGAAAGCTGCTCGCAACACATCAGAGCTGTCGTGGCAAAAACAGTTGGAGCCGCTATTTCATTCACTGGCACTGGCGGAGAGCCGGTCAGTTTCAGTCGCGCCCGGCGAGCGGGAATTTCTCTATGTGGTTGATGGGACAGCCACCGCAACGGCGGATCGTCTCGTCATCGAAGTGACGCAGCGCGAGCTGCGAAGCAATGGCACGTGGGGCAAGCTCAAAACACAGAAACTCAGGTTGAACGATATCGATTTGCTGCCGAACCTAGACGACCGGCGTATTCTTTCGCTACTCGTGGGCTCGCTGCGCGACTCGATCTACAGCTATTCACCGTATTACCAAGATTCCATATCTCCTCAGTTCGGAGTGTCGGCCCCGCTCTGGGAGGTCGTTTTGCCCCTCATTTGCGGCACCGGGCGCGCGTTGCTGCGCATGTCGATCACGTCCCAGGAACTTTTACCTATCGACTGGGATGCTGGCGACCCATGGGATTTCTATTTGCGGCTAAAACCGAGCGACAACGGGACGGATTACCGAGTGTCTGGAGCTTTACGCCGCGGCGATCTTGAGATGCCATTGGACAAACCCTTGCTCATGCTGGCCGGCGGTTTAGTTTTTTCCGAGGGGCGGGTAAGCCGGCTCAATGATCACCGGGCCTTCGCCTGGATTTCTTTATTGCGGCAAAAAGGCGAATTGGCGATTCCCAAGCAGGACAGCGAATTCTTTTTAGGCGAAATTCTGCGCTTCGCGCATTATCCACTACTTGATTTGCCGGGAGAACTTCAGTTCGAGGAGACTGCGATACGACCGAAGCCGAAATTGCTCCTCAAACCAGGGCCGCGCCATCCGTTTCGGCATCCTCGGCTGACGGGCAGCTTGGTTTTCGACTACGAAGGCCAAAAAATTTCTGATCAGAAACAGGGCAACATCTACGATCAGGAACGGCGCCGGCTGATTCGGCGCGATCTTGCTTTCGAATCGGCAGCGCGCCAGCGAATGTCTCAAGTCGGCTTCCGCGCCATTACCAGTAACGGGGCTGTCAATGCGGAGCTCTACGCGGATCAACTGCCTGGAGTTGTGCGGACACTCACGCAAGAAGGTTGGGAAATAGAGGCGGAAGGGAAACTCTATCGTACGGCTGAAAAGCTAAAAATCGAAGTCAAATCGGGCGTTGATTGGTTCGAGCTGGACGGGAACGCGATTTTCGGCGACGCTCAAGTGTCTCTGCCGCAATTGCTCCGCGCCATTCGGCAAGGCGAGTCGATGGTCAAACTCGATGACGGCACGCTCGGAGTTTTGCCCGAGGAGTGGATGAAAAAATACGGCTTACTCGCCGGGCTCGGCAGTCTCGAGAACAAACAGCTCCGATTCACCCGGCCGCAAGCCGGCTTGTTGGATGCGCTGCTCGCGGGCGAGAGCGCGGTTTCCGTCGATGCGGTGTTCGGGCGTTTGCGTCAGGAGCTCCGGGATTTTTCGGGGGTTACTGCAGCCGCGGCGCCATCAGGTTTCACTGGAAAACTACGTGCCTATCAATCCGAAGGATTGGGCTGGTTGCTTTTTCTCGAGCGCTTTGGTTTTGGCGGGTGTCTCGCCGATGACATGGGATTGGGCAAAACAATTCAAGTGCTGGCGTTGCTCGAGTCACGCCGCGAGCGGCGCTCAAGCGGAGAAGATAATCTGCCGCCTTCGCTCGTCGTCGTGCCCCGCTCGCTGGTATTTCACTGGAAAAAAGAGGCTTCGATGTTCACGCCGAAGCTGCGTATCCTCGATCACACGGGAGCAACACGGCTCAAGCCCGGCGAACACTTCGGCGACTACGATGTCGTGCTGACGACTTACGGGACGGTGCGGCGCGACGCGCTTCACTTGAAAGAGCAGCGCTTCGATTACTGCATTCTCGATGAAGCACAGGCGATCAAAAACTCGGGCACGCTGTCAGCCAAGGCCGTGCGCCTACTCCGCGCGGATCACCGACTCGCTATAAGCGGCACGCCGGTGGAAAATCACCTCGGCGAGCTTTGGAGCCTTTTCCAGTTTCTCAATCCCGGCATGCTCGGCAGCGCTGCGGTCCTGGCCAACGCCGGGCGTAGCGCCGACGAGGAAACGCGTGTCGTTTTAAGAAAGGCGCTCCGGCCTTTCATCTTGCGTCGCACCAAGAGGCAGGTCGCAACGGAACTGCCGGAAAAAACCGAGCAGACTCTTTACTGCGATCTCGAATCGGACGATAGAAAGCTCTATGACGAGCTGCGCGATTATTATCGCTCGCGCTTGTTGAAGCGAGACCCCGCTGCGCCGTCCGGGCAGTTCAAGCTTCAGGTGCTCGAAGCCCTGTTGCGCTTGCGCCAGGTCGCGTGCCACCCCGGGCTGGTCGACAAGCGAAGAACCGAAAAGGGCAGCGCCAAGCTCGACACTTTGCTCGCACAACTCGATCAGGTGCTGGAGGAAGATCACAAGGCGTTGGTCTTTTCGCAATTCACCAGCCTGCTCGCAATTCTCCGCCGCCGCCTCGATGCGGCGAAGATCCCTTACGCATACCTCGACGGCAAAACGCGCGACAGAGAAGCGCGCGTCGAACAATTTCAGAAAGACCCAAACACGAAACTATTTCTTATCAGTCTCAAAGCAGGCGGGCTGGGACTCAATTTGCACGCGGCGGAATACGTTTACCTGCTCGATCCCTGGTGGAATCCCGCCGTGGAAGCGCAAGCGATCGATCGCGCGCACCGCATCGGGCAAACCCGTCAGGTTTTTGCATATCGTTTGATTGCGCGCGATACGGTGGAGGAGAAAGTGCTCGAGCTCCAAAAGACGAAGCGCGATTTAGCGGACGCGATCATCAGCGCCGATGACAGCGTGATCCGAAACTTGACGCGCGAGGATTTGGAGTTGCTGTTGTCGTGAAACCTGAAGCGCTCCGAAACTTGATTGAGCGATGATGTCCCAGCGGTGGATCGGTTTGGTACGAATTTTTAAGCGAGAGCGAAAGATTTCTCGTTCCGCTCGAAATGGCAATTAGTAGGAGCGATCGAATGGAGTGAGTGATTTGTTTTATCCCTCGGACCCGTGTGGACGTTGTCTGGGCGGCGTGCTATGGGTGACATCTCCGTTTTCTTGAAATCAAAAATCAAGCATAGCGAACGGTCAAGGAGATCGAATATGAGCTGGAAGTTGAGCTGGGTTGTAGTCGGATTCGGCGTTCTATTCTGCCCTTCGATCGGCGATGCGCAGGGCGCCAAGATTAAGTTGGGATCATCACTGAGCCCGCCCTCGTTGGAGTCGATTACGCCGTACGTTGCCATCGAAAAAGGCTTCTTCAAGAAATACGGCCTCGATGTCGAAGTCGTCGAATTCCGCGGCGACAATACGCATGTGAAGGCGCTTCTTTCGGGCGACATCGATATGTCCATCAATATGGGCGCAACGGAAGGAATCGTCGGCGCGGCGAAGAAGGTGCCGATCAAGCTGTGGGTAGTAGCTAATCCGATTACGCCCTACCACCTGATCGCGCGCCGTGAAGCGGGGACAACATTGCAAGCACTGGTGGGGAAAAGCGTGGCCGTCTCGGGGATCGGCGCGATCTCGTATCATATTCCGCGCATCGTCATGGAGCGCAGCGGCGTAGATCCCGAGAAGTTTAAATACGTGGTGGTCGGCTCGCCCGCGGATCGCTTCAAAGCGATCGTTGCGGGCAAAGTGGATGTGACGGTGGTCACCAACACCGAAGTGGCCAAGCTCGGCTCCTATCCGGACATCATCGATCTCGTGAACGTTCCCAAAGTGGTTCCCGAGATTCCTTACGAATTCGGCATGGCGAAAAACGACTACATTCAGAAAAACCAGGACACGATTTACAAGCTGGCCAAAGCCATCATCGAATCTAATCGCTGGATCGCCGCCAACAAGGCCGGCACGGTCGAGGTTGCGAGAAAAATCCTGCCGGACGAGCCAGCAGAGGTCCTCAGCAAAACCTACGACTTGGCGGACCCGCGCTTATGGGGCGTCAACGGTGACATTTCCGAAGCTTCGTACAATTTTACCGTGGATTTCCTCAAAAAAGTTGGTTATCTCGAAACGCCCGTGCCGTACGCTGAGTTTTTCGACCGGCGCTTCGTCGATCGTGCGCTCAAGGAATTGGGCGGCCGAAAGTAAGCGCTTCCGGATTGCGAATCGTCAGGGCTCAGTAGGTTTGCTGAATGCTGGAGGTGCGGCGCCTCTCGAAAATTTTCTTTGAGCAGAACGATCCGCGCAAGCCCGGCCTGGTCGCCCTGTATAACATTTCTCTCGCTATCCGTAAGAATGAGTTTGTTTCACTGCTCGGCCCGAGCGGCTGCGGCAAAACCACATTGATTCGGATCATCGCCGGACTCTTGACCGCGGATCGCGGCGAGGTGCTGGTCAATTCGCAACTCGTGAATTCGCCAGGCCGCGACCGCTGCATGGTATTTCAACAGTTCGGCCTATTGCCGTGGCGCACAGTGTTAAGCAATGTCGAGTTCGGACTGGAGATCGACGGTGTGCCGCGCGAGGAAAGACGCGCGCTTGCCGGAAAGTATCTAGAATTGGTCGGTCTCAAAGGTTTCGAAAATTATTATCCGCATCAAATCTCCGGCGGCATGCAGCAGCGCGTTGGTATCGCGCGCGCTCTTTCGAAAAGACCCGAGATTTTGTTGATGGATGAGCCCTTCGGCGCTGTCGATGCGCAGACCCGAGAACAGTTGCAGGAAGAACTGCTGAAGATCTGGGCGCAGACGGAAACGACGGTGGTGTTTGTCACTCACAGCATCGATGAGGCGATCTATCTTTCCGACCGCGTGGTCGTGATGCAAGCTCGGCCGGGGCGGATCAAGGAAGAAGTGCCTATCGATTTGCCGCGGCCGCGCTGGGAGGGCGACATCAAAGCCGATCCGCGTTTCGCCCAACTGCGCGCGCGTTTGCGCGACTCGTTGCGAGCTTAAGCGATGCCAGTTCCTACCGACGAACAAATCATCGAACAACTCGAGCTCCGGCGCGAGCGGCGCTGGTCGATATATGATCACCCCAATCTGGTTCGTTCGGTATCGGTGATCGTCTTTTTGTTGCTTTGGGAATTTTTCGGCCGCGAGACCGATCCGATTCTTTTTACTTATCCTAGCGCTATCGCCGAGGCTTTCGTCAAGCTCATCGCATCGGGGGAGCTGATCAGGCAACTGGCGGTCAGCCTGAGCGCGCTCGCTGTCGGCTTTATCGCATCGCTCGTCCTCGGGGTCGCTCTCGGGCTCGCGTTAGGGATGTCGCGGACGACGGAGGCGTTTTTCGAGCCACCCATCAATGCGCTCTACGCGACCCCGCAGGTCGCGCTGACGCCGCTGCTCATGATGTGGCTGGGACTTGGTTTCAGCGTCAAGGTCGCGGTGGTGTTTCTCTTTGCGTTTTTTCCGATTCTCATCAATACCGCCAGTGGCGCGAAAAATGTCGGCGCCGCAATGGTCGAGGGGGCGCGCGCATATCTCGCGCCGCCGCGGCAAATTCTTTTCAAAGTGATCTGTCCGGCGGCGCTGCCGTTCATCATGGCGGGCGTGCGCATCGCCATCGGCCGTGCTCTGGTCGGCATGATCGTGGCTGAGCTATTCACGGCGGTAACCGGCCTCGGCGCCATGTTGTCGCTCTATGGCAACATTTTCGAGACGGCAAAAATGTTCGTGGTGATCGTCGTCCTGGCCGGCTTGGGAGTCAGTCTGGTTCGACTCACTCAATGGCTCGAACGCAAGCTAGCGACGTGGAAAGAAACCGAACGGGCGCTGGGGTGAAATTGATGGGCAAAAGGTCCAATGGCGCTTAATGCTTTAGAGCAGCAGGCAATCGCGGAACTGGATCTGCCGACGACCCGGCCGTTTCGACTGGTCGATTATCTCGGCGCGGTGCGAGCTTCATCCGTGGTTTTTCTGATCGCAGTTTGGGAAATCCTCGGCCGGCAAGTCAACCCTCTCTTCCTTTCCTATCCGAGCGCCATTGGCCGGGCGTTCTTACAAATTGTCACCACCGCAGAATTTCAGCGCAGCGCCGTCGGCAGCTTGCATGTGTTCGCGATTGGTCTGCTGGCGGCCCTGCTCTTGGGGATCACACTGGGCTTGCTGATGGGGCGTTATCGCCTGATCGAGTATTTGCTCGACCCCTATGTTTATGCGCTCGATGCCACGCCGCGCGTGGCGCTCATCCCATTGCTGCTCCTGTGGTTCGGATTGGGCATTTCGTCGAAAATCGCCATCGTCTTTTTGAGCGGCTTATTTCCGGTCCTGATGAACACCTTCAGCGGTGTTCGGACGGTGAGCGCACAGCTCGTCGATGTCGGCCGGGCTTATGGCGCGGGCGAGAGAAAATTGTTTACAAAAATCATTCTACCGGCTTCGTTGCCATTCATCATGGCTGGCATTCGTCTGGCGGTCGGCCGGGCGCTGATCGGTATCATCACGGCGGAAATGTTCACCGCGGTGACCGGCATGGGCGCATTACTCATCCGCTATTCGAGCGCGCTCGCGACCGATAAGTTTTTTGTGCCGGTGATTTTGCTGGCGCTTCTCGGCGTCGTGCTCAGCAACGCCGTGGAAAAATTGCAAAAGCGCCTCGCGCCATGGAAAGAAACCGAGCGCGCACTGTGATTTCTACGAGGGCTATACTCATTATGAGTAGTTAATGGCTATATGCGCGCGGAACGAAGACAGCAAAACTAGGATTCCCGGGGCTCTCATTCACGCCGGTCCGCGCCGGGTGATTTCTTTCATCAGCCTGTGCCAATTATCCAGCGCTTCTTCGTATTGTGCTAAAGTAATGCCCTTTTCCGGGTACCAGCGCTTCCAGCCGTAGTCCTTCTGGGCACTGCCGAAAAACAGATCTTCGTATAACTTCT
>JBIOXP010000562.1:0-4668 GCA_044869705.1 Binatia bacterium
CCGCCCGTGCGACCCCGGCTTCATGCACCAGCGGCGCGTCTGGCGCTATCGCCTCTTCGATGCTGGTCACTTTGGGCAGTTCGTCGTACTCGACGTCGATTAGCTCCAAAGCTTCTTCCGCAGTCGCCGCATCGTCGGCCAGAACCGCGGCCACGGGATCTCCGACATAGCGCACCTTGTCCACCGCCACGATCGACTGGTCCTTATAGGTGGCGCCGTACTTGTAATTAAAGGCTTGAATATCGTCCCGCGTCAGCGTGGCGATCACACCGCGAAGTTCTTTGGCTTTGGAAGCGTCAACACTGACGAGCCTCGCGTGTGCATGCGGACTCCTGAGGATTCGAGCGTGCGCCATGCCGGGAAGCTGAATATCGGTGGTGTAAATTGCCTTGCCGGTGACTTTTTCAATGCCATCGACCCGATGCGCACTGGTGCCCGCAACCAAAAAAGTTTCGTTCGTTGTCATCGATGGATGTAAGAGAGCAGCCGCCCGGTGACCTTGCGATCGCCGGGCGCGACGAGCTACTTGCGGATTTTAGGACTGTCCTTTTCGGGAAAATAAAGATCGCAGAACGGACAGTGAAAATTCATTCCCGATCCGAGCATATGCGGATTGACGACGAAAATTTTCTTACATTTTGGACAGGTAACCTCTACCGCCTGACCCATGATTCACCCCTTGATTTGATTGCTCTCTTGAACGAACATCCACCAGGAGAGATTCTGATTGAAGTTCTCCGTGCCGCCGCGGTGATACTGATTTGCTAGGCCCAGTATGTGGTCCGATCCATTGGGATGTGCTGCAGTACCTCGCCGGGCACGAACTCCTCCAGCTTGATACGCTCCATCGCTTCGTCGGGACACTTGGAAACCGGTGA
This sequence comes from Binatia bacterium, assembly GCA_044869705.1. Lineage (GTDB taxonomy): Bacteria > Desulfobacterota > Binatia > UBA9968 > UBA9968 > DP-20. Next base: position 879 of record JBIOXP010000562.1, read on the forward strand.
GAACGGCCGATCCAATGGTTTCGTCGCGTCCACGATCATGCCCGATGTTTTGATCTCATCCACTAACGATGGGTCGAGAAAGTTGCCTCGGAAGAGCGGCTGCAGAATGGAGACCTGGCGGTGCGGCTGCACACGCGTGGCAATCGCCCAGAGGATATCCGTTGGATTGAATACATCGATATCTTCATCGAACACGAAAACATTCTTGGTATGATCGAACGTCAATGCCGCGGCGGCAGCCCGACCGGGATCGCCTTCCGACATTTTTTTCATCGAGATGAACACGTTGTAGTGTGCATGGCGACCCTGCTTGCACACGGCGGTCACGCCGGGAACCGCCTCGCGACAGCGGCGCAGGTACGCGCCCTCGCGCGGCAGGTCCATCCAGGGTTTGTCGCCTTCAGGGGTTATGACCGATTGATACATCGCGCCGTTACGATAATTGATCGCGCGGACTTCATAGTGCACGCAGGTCGTGTAACGTTGCGGGCCGAGATAGCCGGGAGCTTCGCCGAACGGGCCCTCGACCACGCGGCCGCCGGGTTTCAAAACACCTTCGATGACGATTTCTGCATCCGCGGGAATAAGTAGATCGTCGCCAAATGTTTCTGACGCGACCAAGCGCAGAGGTTCGCCGAGATAACCGCCGATGACGTCGTATTCGCTCACCTCGAAAGGGCCGCTATAGCACGCGCCCATATGGAAGGCCGGATGGTGCCCCAGCACCGTCGCGACCGGCATCTCTAAGTTGTTTTCTTCGTAGTCCTTGAAAATTTTCCAGAGATGGCGCGGCGAGGCGTATAACGCCGTGGAATTTTTCGATTTCACTTCCATGCGGTGATAGGACAGGTTGTAAATACCGGATTTTCGATCCTTCGTGATCGTCGACAAGACAATGTAGGGACCGCCGTCCATTTCGTGATGGCGCATGATCGGGATCTGGTAAAGATCAACGTCCTTACCCGTCATCGTGTTTTCTTTCACCGGCGCGTCTTTTTTCGAAACGATCGTCGGCGGCACCCGATGCTCTTCCATCTCCAGGCACTTCTCCGCCATCTGGGGGCGGGTGGCGCTACGCGGCATGCCCAAGGCGATCTGGGTTTTGCCCTGCGAAATTTCGCAGTTCATGGTCAGCTTGATCGGGCCTACTTTGCCGTTCAAGTTCAGCGGGTGATCAAAAATAATGATGGGAAATTTTTTCTGTGCGCCCAAGTGCTTGATGATCGCGGTGACGTCGTAATTCGCCGGGTTGACTTGCTTGGTGATGTGAATCACTTCGCCCGGCAGCTGGCGTTCGCAATCCGCGATGAAGGTTCTGAGATCCTTAGCCATGCAGGCCTCCTGAGAACATTATGAAAAAGTTTATGCAAAAAGATTTATCGGATGCTATCAGAGTTGTCAATTCAGGTTGCTGGCGAGCAGTGCGAGCGAGCAGTGCGAAGGATTACTCGCCGCGCCCGAAATGACATTGCGCTGAGGCGCCGAGCGTGCAGACCTACTCGAAAATGACGGTTCGATTACCGTGCAAAAACACGCGTTCTTCGAGTACGAGCTTTACCGCCCGCGCGAGAACGATTTTCTCCACGTCGCGCCCCGCTTGTACCATGGCCGCGGCGGTATGCGTGTGATTTACGGGGATCACGCCCTGCGCAATGATCGGACCGGTGTCCAGATCATCGGTGACGATGTGCGCGGTCGCGCCAATGATCTTTACGCCGCGCTGATGCGCCTGATGGTATGGCTTTGCTCCGATAAAAGCCGGCAGAAACGAGTGATGAATGTTAATCATCCGGTTCGGGTAGTGTGCGACGAATTTCGCTGAAAGAATACGCATGTATTTGGCGAGCACGATGTATTCCGGCGCATAACCCTTGATGATTTCCTCGATGCGGCCCTCATGGGCGCTGCGCTCGAGATTTTCATGGCTCACGGCATGAAAAGGAATACCGAATTGCTCGACGAGCGCTTTTAGCTTCTCGTGGTTGCTGACCACCGCCCGAATGATCGCCGGAAACTCGCCCGAATAATTGCGGATCAGCAGATCGCCCAGACAATGGGCTTCGGTGGTCGCCATGACAACGATCGGCTGGCGCTCGGCCCCGGTCAGCTTCACCGTAGCGTTGTCCGGCAAAATCTGCTCGAGGTAAGAAACCACCCGGGCCGGCGCCGTCGGCCCCTCGAAAGCGGTGCGCATAAAAAAGTGTTTGGCCTCTGAATCGACGAATTCCTGGTTGCTGAGAATGTTGTAGCCGGCATTGAAAAGAACACCGGTGATTTTGTGCACCAATCCCGGCTCGTCCGGACAATCGATGCGAAGGATGTGCTGGGTCACGTTTGCTCTCCGTTCAATCAACTGCGTCAGTATTGCACGATATAAACCGCACATAAATCGTGGACGCGGAGAGACCACCGCTCCTGAATTCCTGCGATGTCGCGCACGAAACGCTGCGCCGAAAACCAAACCACCGGGTTTGATCAAGAGGCTGTCTCGTTGTGGCCGCCGGTGATGCGCAAACTGTCTTCGCGCTAAGAGAGGGTGCTACGATGGAAAAAAGACAACCCTGTATGCTGGCTGGTCTGAATGAAAACTACCGTGTGTTCTTCGATAGACGACGATCATCCTATTCGAGGAGTAATGGAACCCCTCGATACGCGCTTCGCGCTACTCGGGAAATCGGTCTACACAGTCGTCCCGGGGGCACTCGAATTTGTCGTTCGATTGCAAGCGCGGCTAGCTGAGTCGCAGCATTTTGAACAGTGGGAGATAGGATCAGTAAAAATGGCGCGTCTGAATCGTGCGGATGACCGCCGAGACGTTCAATGCATCGCCGTGCTGCCGTTCAGCTTGAACATTCGCATGGCGTTTTCGCCCAGGACTTTCTCTTTGTCTTGCGCCGATAAGTTATCCATCCGCTTGATCACGTCGACGGTTCTTGGCCAGGTGGCAACCGCGTCACCGTGGTCAAAGTCGCTGCCGATGATGATATTGTGATCGCGCCAGCCATTGACGGTATCGGCGAGATAAGATTCCCAGGAAACTGCGGCAATATAAAACTGCTTGAAGTATTCGCTGGGCGCTCTCTTGATCCGCTGTTTTCCCTCGAAAAATTGCTGCACCGAAACGGACACGCCTGCCTCCCCCGGCGTATGCGCGTTGAGAGTCGCCATCAGCCAGGGAACCCAGCCGATACCGCCTTCGAAAAAGCCAAACCGAAGTGTGGGAAAGCGATCCAAGGTCCCACTGAAGATAAGCCGAGCCGCGCTGACCATGTAAGTCAGGGGAAAGCCGAGCGCGGTGGGAAAATGCTGAAAGCCCTGAAAACGCTCCGCGCCGACGAGCCAGGGATGGCTGTGCTGCAACTCAAAAACGCGTGCGGCGGGATGGAGCAGTATCGGGATATCGAGATCGGCGATCTCTTCGTAGAGCGGAAATAAAACTTCATTGTCGAGATCGCCGTCGCCCCAGCCGCCGTTGAACTTGACCGCTTTCAGACCTAGTTCTCTCACCGCGCGGCGCAGTTCTCTGATGGACTCTTTGATATCCGGGAGATAGATCCAGGCAACGCCGATAAATCGCCTATCGCCCCGGATATCTTCCGCCACCGTATCGTTGTAGGCGCGCGCCAACTGACGTCCGAGCTCGGCATCGCACTCATAAATCAACGGCCGATTGTCCGGAATCAGCACCTGAACATCGAAGCCGTCCTTTTTCATAAACTCCGCGCGCAACGGGATGCTCCACCGCCCTTCCTTGAAAGAGTGAATCTTTTTGCCGTCGCGGTAATAGGTC
>JBIOXP010000563.1:0-4349 GCA_044869705.1 Binatia bacterium
GCTGCGCGGCGGAAAAGGTCCTGATGCGACGAACGATGAGATTGAGTGCCAAGGAGCAATATCCGGACTGACCGTACCGGCGCCGGCCTGATTTTAGGCTGCGACGGAGATTTCGCGAAAACTCTTACCCGCAAAGGACTGGTCGGCGTTTCGTCAGGAAATTCTGACTCGTCTGCGCCAGTAGCATTGACAGAAAAGACCGCCCGATCTGCGGGCGTACTTAGAGGCGCTTGCCAGGTCGCTTCAACAATAATCACGAAGGCGCTCAGCAAGACTAATATCAGAGAACGAATAACGACAACCAGTCGGCTCATCGGAGGCAAGACTATCTGGGGCTATCCAATTGTCAACAGCATTCTTTTCCACTCAGAGTTGACTGCCAGCGCAGTGAGGCTAGCATCAATCGCGAGATTTAGCTGCGACGAGATTACTCCGGTGAAAGATATATCGGCTCCAATGATCGGGTTTGCCTGAGGGGATCCGCGCCGGTTTGCAATGACTCTCCCGGAGTCTAAGTGAATTTTATCGGACCGGTCGGAATGACCTTGTTTCCTCGTGTCCGAGTCACTCCCATCGCGAGCTAGAATCGAAACCGTCATCCGTTCCGTTATCCTGAATCCCACGTGCACTCTGCGGCGGAGCTTTGCGCCTGGTTGACAGTCCTGGAAGCAAAGCGCTATGCAAGCAAGAACCCTGAAAGTGAACGCTATGACCGCAACCGGTCGAATCGATAGCATCGAGCTACTCAACCGTCAGATGGCGGAAAAAAATCTCTCGGGCTATTGGAGTCTCGGCATGGAGGGCCTGCCGCCGCAGCCCATGACTTCAGTGGAACCCTGTCTCTGGAAATGGCGCGATGTTCACGGAAGCCTGGTGCGCGCGGGCGAGGTTATCAGCCTCGAAAACAGCGAGCGGCGCGTCGTGCGATTGGTCAATCCTGGACTCGATCGGCGGCACGGTTTTGCGACACATACCCTGCAGATTTCTTTTCAGTATGTGAAGCCCGGAGAAAACGCGCGAGCGCACCGTCATACCCCGGCGGCACTGCGGTTTGTGATCGAAGGCAATGGAGCTTACACAACTGTGAATGGCCAGCAGTGCATGATGGAGCCGGGCGATCTGATTCTAACTCCGAAACTCACCTGGCATGATCACTCGAACCATTCGCAGCAGCCGATGATCTGGCTGGATGGTTTGGATTTTCCGCTCGTCACCGCGCTCCATCAGGTCATGCAAGAGCGTTATCCCGAGCGCCGCCAGCCGATCGAGAGAAGCAGCGAAGAAGTGATCAGCCGATTGGGAAATTCCATTCGCCACGGACTTCCGCTGACAGATTTCTTTCACTATAAATGGCGCGACACCGAACCGGCTCTGCGTGCATTGGCACAGGAGAGATCCAGAAAAAATCCATTCGATGGTTATTTACTGGAATATCGTAATCCGCTGACCGGCGGGCCGACCATGACGACAATCGAATGCGCCGTGCAGCTTCTCTCGCCCGGGGATCGCACGAACACACATCGCCATACGAGCACGGTGATTTATCATGCCTTTCGCGGCAGCGGCGCCACGCAGATCGCCGATCGGTGCTTCGAATGGGAGCAGGGCGACTCTTTTGTCGTGCCGCTCTGGCATCACCATGATCACCTAAACCGATCAGCTTCCGATGACGCGATTCTCTTTTCCATGAGCGATGCTCCCATGCTCAGAGCGCTCGATCTTTACCGCGAGGAGGGCGCGAGCGATTAGTGCTTGCGCGTTTCGAATGGCAAATCTCACCCTGCCCATTCTTTTCCTGCTCACGATTGTGCCGTTCATTCGGCCCGCGCACTCGTTTGCGCTCGAAGAGGTGATGGCGTCTTTTGCCGGCCCGACGGTAACTTTCCTTCCGGCAGAAATTGCGCGACAGCGGGGATTCATGCGCGAGCAGAATCTGGATGTCAAATTGCTCCTGACCCGTTCGGAAGTCGACCGGGCTGCGCTGGCGAGCGGCAACGTCGATTATACCCTTAGGGCAGGCTCCAGCTTCGTATCGGCGGCTCGCGGCTTGCCCATCAAAATCGTTTTGCTTGGCACGATGCGGCCGTTCTGGGGATTGGTGGTACGGCCGGAGGTCAAATCGGTAAGCGAGCTCAAAGGCAAATCGATGGGCGTGCCCGGTCTGCTGGGGTCGCAGCAGATTTCGGCGAAATTCATTCTGAAACACTACGGTCTCGATCCCGACCGCGATGTCATCTACCGTGTGGTCGATACCGGTACCCGCATTGCGGCGATGCAGGCGGGAACCATCGACAGCTCGATGATGGATTACGGTGAAGCGTTTCGCGCCAAGAAAGCCGGGCTCAAGTTTCTCGTGAATGCTGCCGATCTTCACGGGCTGATCGCAGGCGGTCTCGCCGTCAACTTCAAAAAACTCAAGGAGCAGCCGGATCAGGTGCGGCGCATGCTGAAAGCGGTGACGCAAGCTTTGAGATACATTCAGGAAAACCCGGAGGGCACGCAGCAGATCATGATGAGCTGGCTCAAGCTTGATCGCGAGATGGCGGCCGATATCTACCAAATGGCGAAAAACAACTACACCAAGAACGGCATGGTGGACGAACCGACGCTGAATTCCCTGGTCGGAACGATGTTGGCCGAAGCGGGGATCAAGAACGTGGCGCCATCGCAGCTCGTCGATTTCACTTTGCTGCAGCAGGCGCTCAAATGAGGAAAAAAATAACCGACAAGAACGCAAGACAAAGCCCTTCTTCAGCTTCCTTCCGTATCGGGTGTAGCGAATATATGGAGTCAAATAGGCGTCAGTCTGAGGCGGCGGCGAAGAATCTTGTGTGCTGCCACTTACAACCAATCAGATCGTTCGGCTGCGCCTCAGGATGATATTGTGGCGAAAACCGCAACAAGACTGGGTCACCTATGGGTGTTTGTCTTCCCAATGTATCTTTTTGCCGCGGCAGCGCTCGACAATATCGAAGTCACCAATGGCGAATATCTGAAATTCATCCTTGCCACGCGCCACACCGCGCCGGAGAATTGGAGTCACGGCCGCATCCCCGCCGGAAGAGAAAACGAGCCGGTCGTTTTGGTGACATTTCACGACGCTGCGGCCTATTGCAGCTGGGCAGGTCGACGATTGCCGAGCGTCAATGAGTGGAAATCAACCTGCGAAGGCGGCAGGCTCAAAAAGCACGGTGATATTTGGGAGTGGACATCAACGGACGTGGAGATTGGCGGGCAAACCTACAAAGCGCTCTGCGGGCCGGCCAACAGCTGTGAATGCACGCATCGGTATTTGCCCGAGTGGAAGAACGAAGTGAAAGGATTTCGCTGCGTGCAGGAAGTCAAGCCGGTAGCCTGGTTATTGGCTTTCGAAGTTTTTCTGTAGGTTTCTCAGAAAGAGCGTCCGTCTGTTCCACAAAGTCGATGTGCTCGCAAAGTATGCAGCGGTGAAAATAGAAACTGCCGTAATTGAGTCCGACATTGGTTCACGACCCAAGTTTCGCGCGAGATAATGCCTCATTTAATCATAGAGGAGCAGCCTTCATGAAAATACAAGAAACCGTAACTATTCCGGTGGAGACCGTCGGCCAGGCTTATCTGGAAATCCTGCGTGCGCGCGGGATCAAATATTTTTTCGGCAACAGCGGTACCGATTTCGGGCCAATTATCGACGGGCTGGCGAAGTTTGCAGCGGAAAAAAAGGCATTCCCAAAGCCGATTACGGTGCCCCATGAATTTGTTGCCGTGAGCATGGCGCAGGGCTACGCGATGGTTACCGGCGAGCCGCAGGTGGTCATGGTTCACGTGATTGTCGGAACCGGAAATGCGTCGGCCGCGGTGATGAACGCGTCGCGGCTCAATGTGCCGATGATCTTCTCCGCCGGGCGGACACCGCTCACCGAGGAAGGTCTCAGAGGCAGTCGCAGCAACTTTATTCATTGGGGTCAGGAATCTGTGGATCAGGGCAGCTTGGTGCGCGAGTTCACGCGTTGGGATTACGAGCTACGTAACGGCGATCAAGTTGAAACCGTTATCGATCGGGCGCTCGAAATGGCTCTCGGCAATCCGCAAGGCCCGGTTTATTTGACGCTGCCGAGGGAAGTATTGGCGCAAAAAATGGAATCGGTCACCATTCATCCGTTTCGCAAACAGCGAGAAGAAGCGTTGCGGCCAAGCGCGGAAACCATAAGCCGGACCGCGGAAGTGCTACGGCGCGCGAATAACCCGGTGATCATCACCGGTCGTTTGGGTTCCGATCCGTCGGCGGTGCAGGCGATGGTCGCGTTCGCCGAAGCGCTGGTGGCGCCGGTGGTCACGCCCGCGAGTCCGTTTGTGAGTTTTCCCAACAC
>JBIOXP010000564.1:0-7767 GCA_044869705.1 Binatia bacterium
TCCTAGTGGCTCTAACCGTAGGAGGAATCGTCGGCCTTCTGGCTTACGGTTTTACACGCGATGAGCGTTATATCCGATCTCCTCTCATGGCTAAGGAAGCTCCTTCATTCACGTTGACTCTTTTCGATGGCAAAGTCGTCAGGCTCGAGGATTTTCGTAACAAGACGGTGCTCGTCAATTTCTGGGCTTCGTGGTGTATTCCGTGTCGCGCGGAGGCTTCTGCGCTCGAAGCCGCGTGGCAGAAACACAAAGACAAGAATGTAGTTTTCCTCGGAGTGAACATCCAGGACAAAGAAGAGGGCGCGCGGGCTTTTATGAAAGAATTTGGAGTTACATACTTGAACGGGCAGGATCCGAAAGGCGAAATTGCCATCGACTATGGTGTATGGGGGATTCCTGAAACTTTCTTCATCGATATGCAAGGTAAGATTACGTATAAGCACGCCGGCGAGCTCAAAGCCTCGACTATCGTGACAAAGCTGGACCAGGCGCTGCGAGGGATTGTGAGTACGGCTGAGGGAAAGGGAGAATACCGCTCGGTTCAATAGTGCAAGCATGAATGCAATTCTGATACTTCGCCGGGTACTGTGGGGACTCCTAGCCGCTGCCTGTGCGGCTAGCTTAGCGGCCGCCAGCATCTGGGATTGGCGAGGGCGGGCCATATCGGAAACAAATTCCGAAACATTTTTGGAAGGTCTGAAAAATTACGGACAGATTCCGGATTTCACGTTCACCGAGCGCAGCGGGCGAAAAGTGAGCCTTGCGGATCTCAAAGGGAAAGTATGGGTGGCGCAGTTTTTTTACACCCACTGCACCGATATCTGCCCTCTGACCGTGCCTCAGATGGGTCTTCTCCATCTGGAGTATCTGAACGATCCGGATTTCCGATCGATGGTTCGCTTCGTGTCGATCACTGTTGATCCCGAGCGAGATACACCCAAGGTTCTAAGCAAATACGCCGAGCACTTCAGCGCTGATCCTGACCTATGGCTCTTTCTTACCGGAAATAAGGCAGCGACAGTTCGGTTGGCTCAACACGGCTTCAAGCTCGGGATTGGCGAAGAGGCGAATCCTCCCGAGGTTGTGAAGAAAACCGGAGAGGAAAAAGAATTGTTCCATAGCAACCGGTTGGTTTTGGTGGACCGCAACGCGCAGATCCGCGGCTACTACTCTGGAATCGATGCCGAAGCCATGGTGCGCCTGCGCCGTGATCTCAAGACTCTGCTGGCGGACAGATTAACTTCCTGAAAGGCGATAAGGTTTATGTATCCAGTTCTCTTGCAGTTTGGGAATTTTGAGCTTCGTTCCTACGGAGTCATTTTCGCTTTGTCTCTTCTCGTCGGTTTCTGGCTCAGCAGCAAAGAGGCTGCAAGAAAGGGTCTCGATCCCGGACTCATTCAGGACTTCGCTTTGTATTCAATTTTGGGCGGCATCGTTGGCGCGCGAATTTATTTTGTTCTGTTTTCTGAGCCGGGCTATTTTTCACAACACCCTTGGGAGATCCTGGCGATCTGGCATGGAGGGATCGGCGTTATCGGCTCGCTTTTGGGCGGCGCTGTTGTTGCCTTCTGGTACAGCCGGAAAAATCATATTCCGTTTCTTAAATTCGGCGACATCCTGGTTCCCGGAATTGCGCTGGCCCAAACGTTAGGCCAGTTTGCCTGTTTGTTGAACGGCGACAGCTATGGGCGTCCAACAAACCTGCCGTGGGCGATAACCTATACGGATCCGCGGTCTCTCGCGCCGCTCAACGTCCTGCTTCACCCGATCGAGATCTACGAAATGGCCGCCTATTTCGTTGTCTTCCTGATCGTGTGGAAAACCCGAACCAGGTATCAATCCGATGGGGTTGCTCTATTTGCCTATCTCTTTACCTACGGAATTGCCCGATTTCTCGTGGAGTTTTTCCGCGGGAGCCCGGCGATCTTTGCGGCAGGGATCCCAGCTGCGCAGGTGTTTGGCAGCGCAATGGTCTTGACCGCAGTGCTTGGTTTTCTCTGGTTCAAGTTTGATCGGAGTTTGAGGTTCGCGAGATGAATCTTGAGAGTCAAAAGAAAAGCGTTGCGAGCAAACTCGTATGCTCTCTAACTCGCACACTTTTGAGATGGAAATTCGGATAACAGTGCACTTCCGTCAAGCTTCTCGCAGTCGAATAGAGTTCGCCTAATTATTTTTTACAGGAGGGAAATCATGAAGAAAATTTTTATTGTCCTGGCGATTGTCGCTGCAGTTGCGCTTCCCGGAAGCGCCGCCTTCTCTCAGCAGAAGGAAACACCTCCCAGCAAACCAGCGCCGGGAATGATGGAGGGCATGCAGGGAGGCGGCATGATGTGCCCGATGATGGGCATGGGAGGCATGGGGGATGATGCAAGGAATGATGGGTGGTATGGGCGAGGACCCCAAGATCATGGGTCGGATGATGGAGATGCGCGGCGAAATGATGATGAAAATGGGCGAAGTTATGATGAAGTACGGGAAACAGATGGAAAAGGGCGAGACGAAGTAGACCGTCCCAGCGTGCTTCGAAAAATGATGAACACGGCGGCGTGCCGTACGTCTGCCCGAATTTTTCGGGCTGTCCTATGAGGGCCGTGCCAACCAAACTAAGAGATCAAGATATGCTGCCAACGAGCAAAATTGATGATTTTTGTGAAGGAGAAAAGATGAGCGGAATAAAACACGGATTGGGATCTTCCACGAGCGGGCTTGAGTTAGCGGAGCGAAGGTCATTTTTGAAGACTGGAGGTTTGACGCTGGTGACTCTTTTAGGTGGGCCGTTTCTCGCTCGCGGAGCATACGGCGCTGCGCACCGCTATACGCTTGCACCCGAATCGATTCTGCCTCCGGATATTCGCAAGGCGCCCGATGATGTGCGAGAGGCATACCGTTTCGCTCTCGCTAACAGGAATACGCTTCGCTACATTCCATGCTACTGCGGTTGTGGCGAGCAGGGACACACGAGCAATGCTTCTTGCTATTTCAAGGACGACTCGACACCCGAGAAACCGGTGTTCGATCGCATGAGCCTTGGCTGAACGATCTGTATCGGCATCACGCGTGACGTGATGAAAATGATGGACGAACGCAAGACCCTCGGGGCAATGCGCGCGCAGATCGAGAAAACCTACAGCAAATACGGGCCACCGACGCCGACACCGCCTGTGCCGTGACGGCGATCGGGATTGGCACCAAGCGCGGAGGTGGATGGCGCCGCAGCGAGTGTGTTGATAAGTAATTTCGAATGGATGATTGCTGCGAACACAAAACGGAAGAAATAAATACGTTGCGAAATGAGCACCGAAAAGTTCTTGTGCTCGTTTTGGCTATCAATGCCGTTCTATTTTTGGTCGAAGCGGCGGCTGGATTGCTCGCGCACTCAACGGCGCTGCTTGCCGACTCTCTCGATATGTTTGGCGATTCTCTAGTCTATGGTTTCAGCCTTTATGTTCTTTGGCGCAGCGCTGAATGGAAAGCGGTGGCTGCTGCAGTTAAAGGAATTATCATGGCTGTCTTCGGTGTCGGCGTTTTGACCGAAGCCGTTTACAAGATGGCCGTGGGCGGTACACCCGTTGCTGAGACGATGGGGATCATCGGAGTACTCGTTTTGCTCGGCAATGGAATTTGTTTTCTGCTGCTCTTTCGCCATCGATCGGATGATCTCAACATGCGGTCGACATGGCTTTGCTCGCGTAACGATATCATTGCGAACCTAGCGGTTTTAGGCGCAGCGCTTGGTGTCGCCATCCTGAATTCTGCTTGGCCCGACTTTTTAGTCGGTTCAGCGATCGCCATTGTGTTTTTAAGCAGTGCCTTTTCGGTGCTTCGCGACTCTTTTTTCGAGCTCCGCTCGCTGAGATCGCAGCATACGACAGTCGCCTAACTCTCTCGCGGTAATTGAGATGACCTACTGCACGTCGGGAGTTTAGATTAATGTCTGAAAGGAGGTGATATGAATGGCTGAGCAAAATTGCGCTCACGGCGGATGCAAGTGTAAAGTCGAACAGGGACGAGGTGTATCCCGAGGTGGCCAAAACTACTGCAGTGATCATTGTGCGAATGCCGGCACATCCGAAGCCGGCCGATGTCAGTGCGGTCATCCCGATTGCCGTTAGAATTTCGGGGATGGCGGACCTCTGGGTCCGCCATCCGACCGAAGACTTGCAGCAGGCGTGGATGCGACGGCGTTATATCGTAAGCAACAGTTATATGAATAAGAGTAAGCGATCGACTAAATGTTCGGCTCAGGAATGTATTTAGTCGTGGGTTGCAAAGCTGACATAAGCCAGGCAGACTGCATGCGTTTCCGATGAAGCGCTTCATTATTGTCCTCAGCTGTTTATCAATTCTGTACGCCGGCGCGGTTTGGGCGCTCGAAGGGTGCACCGACTTCGATGTGATGGGCCATGTCACCGGTCATAGCGAACCCGCCTCGGATCCTGGGCAAGGATCGCATCATTCACATCACGATCGATCAGAGATTCATTGCCCGAATGTTTTAAGCGAGTTCCTGATCAGTTCGCGGCCATCTCTCTCGTCCGACACTGGTCGGATGCATCATGCTGTCCAGGAGATTGCAAAGGTCAGTACGTTGTTACAGTCGATTGTAGCGGCCGTCGGCGACGGTCCTCCTGGTCTCGTCCATTCCAGGAGTTTTCCTCGTCATCTGCTTTTCTCTGTGATCCGCGTTTAGCGTCGCGCTCGCGTCGCTATTCTCTTCCTTTAATTACACTCGTTCTAGTAATGCATCGACGCGCGAGCGGCCATTGGCCCTTGTTGAGTCGAGGAGCATGCACATGCGGCAACTAAGCTCAGTTGTTTTCCTTTGGATTGTTTTCTTCCTTGCCACAACCGCGGGTATTTGCGCGGATACGCCGCCGAGAAACTCACGCGCAGCCCAGATCCCTGCCGAACATCATCACCCCCAGAATTGGCGGTTCACGCTACCGAAAGGTAATCCCACCAAAGGCCGCGCAGTTTTCGTCAAGTACGAATGTTTCAACTGCCACGAAGTGCGCGGTGAAAATTTTTCCGAGCCTTTTGAGGAGAGCGCGCCGGAGCTTAGTCAAATGGGACCGGAACACCCAATCGAGTTCTTTGCCGAGTCGATCATCAACCCGAATGCCGTTGTTCCGAAAACCTATCAAAGATCCGACGGTACGTCCCCGATGAGAGATTTCACCGAGCAGATGACGTTGCGGGAGTTGATCGACGTGTCTGCATACATAGCGTCACTCAAGCCGCCGATCGCGGCAAAACTCGTCACCGGCACAGGCAAAGTCATTGCTCTCACTCCGCAGTCAAACGAGGTGGTCATCGACCACGCCGCGATCAAAGATTACATGGATGCCATGACGATGGGTTACAAAGTCAGCTCCGCTTCTTTGCTTAAAGGGTTGACCGTCGGCGATCAGGTGGAGTTTACGCTCGATACTACAAAGCGGGTGATCACAAAAATTCAAAGACGCCAGAAATAAAGAGGATTTCTATGCGAGCCAAAACAAGACTGCTGGCAATGTCGACGCTATCAGTAGTGGCCGGCTGTTCATCGTATGCACCGGCACCACTGACGGTAAACCATCCGGCGCACCCCAATGCACAGCTGGGGGCTGTTACGCGTAGATCACAAACCCTCGCCTACACAGCCGCGGATTTACCTTCAGCTTCGATGACGCGGGCAGCCGCCGATTCAGGGGATCACGATGCGCACCATGCGCCGAGCGCGAATGCTCCCAAAACTGCCACTGGAGAGGGAAGCGTCGTCGCAGTAGTTCCGGCCACCGGACAGCTTGTCATCCAGCATGGGGAGATAAAGGGTTTTATGGACGCAATGACCATGGGTTATCCAACGGAGCCGTCCAGCCTGCTCGAAGGCCTCAAGCCCGGAGACAAAGTGCGCTTTTCTATAGATACGGAAAAGAAAGTCATCATCAAAGTCGAAAAGCTGAGTTGAGCGGTATTGTGATTCGGAGACGTTCAATGATTTTGCATCGAATGAGTGTTGAATTTACTTGTTTGGCGGTTTTGCTGAGCGGGTGCGCCAGCATCGACTTTAGATCGAGTTTTTCCGACGTAAGCTCCAAGGTTCAAGAACGATTGTCCATGCCGGTCTTCTGGAACAACGGCACGGACCTCGATCGTGAAGCGAGCGAACGGCTCAAGCAAGTGTTGAGCGAGAAAATTACCGCGGACGCGGCAGTGCAGGTCGCGCTGTTGAACAACCGGGAATTGCAGGCAGTGTATTCAGATCTGGGCGTAGCCCAAGCGGACCTGGTGCAAGCCGGTCTCCTCAGCAATCCGATCTTCGATGCGTCGGTCAAATTTCCGACGTCCGGAGGCGCAAGTCCCGACCTTGAACTGGGCGCAGTCATGAACTTCCTAAATTTCTTCTATCTACCATTGCGGAAGCGTGTCGCCGCCGCCCGACTCGAGGAAGCTAAAGCTCGCGTAACCGGCGCCGTGCTCGACTTTGCTGGGCGGGTACGTCGCGCTTTCTATACGTATGAAGCGGACGAGCAGATGCTCGACTTGCGTCACACCGTCCTGCAGGCGCTCTCCGCTTCCTTCGACATCGCTGGTCGTCTTCACCAGGCGGGCAACCTCTCCGATCTCGATTTCTTTAGCCAACGGGCTCAATTGGAAGCCGGGAAGTTAGCGCTCAGGACGGCCGAAGTCTCCGTTCGTCAGAGCCGGGAAGAACTAAATTCGCTGATGGGACTCTGGGGAGCGGAGCTCGATTGGCAAAGCACGGAGCGCCTCCCGGATATTCCAGAGCGCCCATTGGAGACAAAAGATGCCGAACGACTTGCGATCGAGCGCAGTCTCGAGCTTACGCAAGCACGGCAACGGATTATCGGTACGGGGGAAGAGTTGGCAGTGAATAGGTGGACAAGTCTGCTGCCAGAGTTCAGTGCCGGACCGCACAGTGAACGCAATGATGGAGCATGGGAGGCGGGACCCAAACTCGATTTTGCGATTCCGTTGTTCGATCAAGGTCAGGCGCGCCTGGGCCGGACGGCTGCAGAGCTGCGGCGTTCGCAGCAGGAATATTACGACCTCGCGGTGCGAATTCGCGCCCGCGCTCGCCAGGCGCGCGACCGACTGGACGGAGCGAGCGATCGAGCCATGTATTATCGCGATATCTTGTTGCCGCTGCACGAGCGGATCGTCAATGAGGCGCAACTTCAATACAACGCGATGCAACTCGGCCCCTTGCAGCTCATACGTGCGCGCGAGCAACAGATCGAAACCGCGGTCTCGTATATCGGTGCGCTTCGCGACTATTGGCTGGCTCGGGCTGAATTGGAACAGATGCTGACCGGCTCACTGCCGAGCACGACGATGTCGCTATCCATAAGGGCCGCAAGCTCATCGGGCAGAAGTGTCAGCGAAGGCCACTAACGAGATTCGAAGGAGCTCACGATGACGACGAAAATCTCTCGGCGCCAACTGTTCGGTATGGGCGCCGCCACAATCGCGGGCGCGGCTTTATCGAAAGCCACTGCACACGCGGTAACTCACGACGCCTTGGGAACGGATTACCGGCCGATTCGAGGCTCCAACGCAGAGCGCGAATCTGATCGACCCTTCTGGGAGAGGAGCTACAGCGGCGGACCCGTGACCGTCAACCCGCTCGCTCCGGTGCTTCCCGGCAGAGGTTACACGCCAGTCGTGGTTCCAAACGGCGCAGCTCTGAGTTTCAAAATTGTCGATGGTGTCAAAGTCTTTCATCTCATCGCCGAGGAGGTCGATCACGAATTTGACTCGGGC
>JBIOXP010000565.1:0-12235 GCA_044869705.1 Binatia bacterium
GCCCGACCGATATGGAGGCGATCCCTTACGACTTGGACGAAGTGCGGGCGAGAAAACGCGACGATCTGCAGGTGCAGGCCGATGACGTCATCGTAGTCCCGATGAGTGGAGCGAAATACTTCGTCAAGCGGTTTGTCGGATCGCTCTTTTCCCTCCCCGGTCCTCCGGCCTTTTAAGGTGGTGAATGAAAGTACTAGCTCGTTATTACCCACAATATATTTCAGCTCGACCGACGCCGTCGCCATCACCTCCTGAAGACGATATGGAATACTATTATTCCGATCGTGAGGGGACTAAGCACCTGCGCGACTACTGGCAGGTTCTGCTGAAGCGGTTGCGTTACATGGTGCCGATTTTTTGCGGCACCGTTGTCTTGGGATTTCTGATGACAATATTTTCTCCCACGCTTTACACGGCGCGCTCGACTTTAAAAATTGAACCGCAAAATCCTTCGTTCACCGGATACGCAGAAACACCAAGCAATCTTGGCGGTGGCGATCGTTACGACTACTATCAAACGCAATACGCCCTGCTAAGTGGCGCGCCGCTCGCTGCCCGCGTCATCAAGAGTTTGGGATTGCAGACGAATCCGGCGCTGACAACCTCCAGGTTCAATTTGGTTTCCTGGGTCATGGGGTCAATCGAGGGCGTCCTAAAGTCCATCGCCGGCTTATTTCAAACCCAGTCGAGTGGGGGACGAGGGCGCCCGACCACGTATGAGCTCGGCGTCGACCCGGGTCTCGTTGGACGCTATCGCTCCTTTCTCAACGTGGTACCAGTTAAAAACACGCGACTCGTCGACGTGTCGTTCAGCACGCCGGACCCACATCTCTCGCAAGAGCTCGCCAATGCGCACGCGACGGCGTTTATTCAGATGATCCTGGAAAACCGCTTCAACCTGACACAGGAAGCACGGGATTTTCTCCAGAAGAAACTCGCGGAGCTCAGGGGAAAGGTGGTCCGAGCAGAGAATGAACTCAATAGTTTTCGCCAAAAACATGGCGTGGTATCGCTGGAAAAGGGCGAAAACATCGTGGTCGATCGGCTCGTGGATCTTAATAGGCAGCTCACGCAAGTACGATCGGAACGGATTCAAGCGGAATCGCTTTACCAGATGACCCGGAATAAGAACCCCGAGTATCTGGCGCAGGTGCTCAGCAATCCCTTGATCATGCAGATCAAGGGCACTCTGGCGAATTTAGAAACCGAAAAGGGTCGGCTATCAAGTATTTACACGCCGGAGCACCCGCGCCTGCAGGAGCTTAATCAACAAATTGCCGAAGCGAAGCGCGGTATGGCAGCCGAGGTCGGCACGATCGTCCGCGGAATAGAGTCGAGCTACGCCACGGCACGAGCGCGCGAGCAGGCGTTGGAAGATGAGGCGAAAAGGCAGCAGCAGAGCGCTCTGGATCTAAAAGAAGTAGGCGTGGACTATGCAGTTTTGAACGAAGAGGTCGTTGTCAACCGCGGCCTTTACGAAAACATTCTCAAACGAATGAATGAGACCAACGTCGCCAATGACTTGGCGGCTTCCAATATCCAGGTTGTGCAGCGCGCGGAACAGCCGACGTCACCATCATCGCCACAGTTGATGAGAAATGTTATGGTCGCGGCATTTTTAGGCCTTGTTTTGGCGGTCGGTTTCGCATTTTTCCTGGAATATATGGACGCCACGATGCACACGCCTCAGCAGGTATGGTCGGCCGTTTCATTGGCAACCCTCGGCGTCGTTCCGCATGTCAGATCCTTGAGCCAACGCTATCACCCGATGTTGTCGGACAACGCAGCGAGTAATAGGATAGAGCCCGGCATGGCGGTCGACGGGGTCGGGAGAGAGATCGTCTTGGCCCATGACCAGTTCTCGATTGTCGCGGAGTCCTACCGCACCATTCGAACGGCGCTCATGTTGTCTCAGGCAGAGCGGCCGCCAAAGGTGATTCTCTTAACCAGCCCCTGCCCGAACGAGGGTAAGACCGTAACGGCCCTCAACCTCGCGATCGCGCTTGCGCAAGGGGGAAAGCGGGTTCTCACCATCGATGCGGATTTACGCAAGGGCCGCTGTCATCAACTGCTGCACCGCAAAAATTATCGTGGACTGGCCAACGTACTGACCGGTGACGTGGATGTCAAACAGGTTATTCAAGAGACCTCGATCAAAGACTTTTATTTGTTGCCTAGAGGTTCGCTGCCGCCTAATCCAGCTGATCTTTTGATGTCACAGAGGATGCGGGACATTCTTAACGAGCTGCGGACTCTGTTCGATTTTATTGTCATTGATTCGCCGCCGATTATCGCTGTCAGCGATGCCGCGGTACTTTCCGTGCTCTGCGACGGTGTCGTGCTGGTGTTCAACGGAGAAAAGACGACCACGCCTAGTGCCCGCCGTGCTACGGAGCGCCTTGACAAAGTCGGTGCGCATATTTTGGGCGTGATTCTAAATGCGATTGATATCAGAGACCCTGAGTACCTGGATTATCGTTCCTATTACCCGTCCTACTACGCCTCCATCGATGAGGATTCAGGTTCAGAGTTCGAGAAGGCCTAAGGCGCCGGAACTTGCTCGGTAACTTGGTTTGTCGCAGCGGTCGAGCAAACTCTATCAGTCGACGTCTTCTTGAGCAGCTCATCGTCGCGCTCCGCTGGAACTTTGTATGGTGTTGCTGGAGGAACTAGATGGATCTAAACGCTGAGCTTGCCGACTTTCATGGACGAGCGGCAAGAGCGACCCAGAGCGCACAGCGGCGCCGGATTCTGCTCCGATATCGACGCATTCCCATCGTTTTGCTGCACATCGGAATCATTGCAGCCTCGAATTATTTTGCCTTTTGGCTAAAATTTGACGGCCGCATTCCGGTCAATGAAATTGCCCAATTTGTGAATCTGCTCCCTTGGCTGATTGTTATTCGCAGCCTGGTGTTTGTACCGTATAAACTGTTCGAAGGTCTGTGGCGCTATACGAGCATTCTCGAACTGCGCAACATTATCGTCGCTGCAGTTATCAGCAGCCTGCTGTTTTACCTGTTTGTGCACGGCCTGTTGCATCGGATTGACTACCCGCGCTCGGTCTTCATCATCGATTCGCTGTTGTTAATCTTCATGATGGGCGGCGTGCGTTTGTCGCGCCGGCTTTTCTCGGCTGCACATCGTTTCAAAGGCGAGCGGAAGGTTTTGATTTACGGCGCCGGCGATGCCGCCGAAATGATCGTCCGCGACATGAAGAACAATGGCGCGATGTATCGGTACGATCCCATCGGGTTTATCGATGATAATCCCGCCAAGGTGGGACAGCATATTCACGGCGTCCCGGTTCTCGGATCGCGCCACGACATTGCGAAAATTGTCGAGACCTATAAACCTGATGAGTTCTTGCTCGCTATCCCCAGCGCTTCGGCGGCCCAGATCAGAAGGATGCTCAATGATGTTACGGCGTTCAAAGGCCCGATCAAGACGCTTCCCACACTCGACAAGCTCCGCAGTGACCGCGTCGGAGTCAGTCAGATTCACAACTTGTCTATTGAAGATCTGCTTGATCGATTGCCGGTGGGATTGAACCTGAGTCCTGTCAATGATCTGGTGCGCGGAAAGAACGTCCTGATCACGGGAGCCGGTGGTTCAATCGGCTCGGAATTGACGCGGCAGATCGCACGCTATCGGCCGGCTCGGTTAATTCTCTTGGACTCCGCGGAAAGCGCGCTTTATGACATCAGCATGGAGCTGCAGCGCTCTTGGCCGGATCTTCGCCAGATCCCGGTTCTGGCGGACATCAAGAATAGCGGGTCCTTGGACACCACTTTTTCTGAACACAAGCCGCAGATCGTTTTTCATGCCGCGGCGTACAAACACGTTCCGATGGTGGAAGATTACCCGGCTGAAGCTCTGCTCAACAATGTTGTCGGCACGCATCGTGTTATTCAAATGGCGCTCAAGAAGCAGATCGAGAGATTTATCCTGATTTCCACGGATAAAGCCGTCAATCCCACCAACGTTATGGGCGCAACCAAACGGATCGGCGAGATTTACGTTCAGACGTTGGCAAAAAATGGCGGCGCCGACCGCCCCGTTTTTTCGGCTGTTCGCTTCGGCAATGTCTTAGGGAGCAACGGCAGCGTTGTCCCTCTGTTTATCCGGCAAATCGAGCACGGCGGACCGGTGACGATAACGCATCCGGAAATCACTCGCTATTTCATGACGATCCCGGAAGCGGTTCAGCTGGTTTTACAGTCGGCTGCGCTGGCGCGCGGCGGTGAAATCTTTGTTTTGGATATGGGCGAACAACTCAAGCTGCTCGAGATGGCGCGTCATCTGATTCGTTTGGCGGGATTCATTCCCGAAAAAGAAATCCCGATCAAAATTATCGGACTACGGCCGGGTGAAAAGCTCCGGGAAGAATTGGTGGCGATGGACGAGATGATCGTGCCCTCGGAAGTTGAAAAAATCATGCGGGTGCAATCGGCTTGGATCGCTGACCTCGATTTCGTGACACAGAAGATCGAAGAAATCGAGCGGTTTGCGCTCAAAGGTCAAACCGCCGCCGCGCTCCAAATTGTATGCGAGCTCGTGCCGACATTTAGACCGATCAATCCCGAGACTTCCGAACAACTGCGGCAAAGCCCAACGGCACCCGGCACGCTCCCCGGCCTGCAAGTTGCCAACCAGTCAATTTAAAATTGATGTTACGACTCGGAGCGCTCGTGTCGCCTTTTGTGCTCGGCACTTGGTACGAGACTTCCCGTTGAGTTAGATCGAGGAGTAAATTTGAATGGAACTTCGGAACGAACCCATTCTGTCGTCGACCCAAGCAAGCCCGGCAGCGCTGCCGAATATCGCGAGAGAGCTCAAACGAAGGATTCGCACTCGCAGCGCAAAGACCGGGATCATCGGTTTAGGTTATGTGGGACTCCCGCTAGCTGTAGAAATGGCTAAAGCAGGATTCCAGGTCACAGGCATTGATTTGAGCCAGGAGAAAGTCAATGCCTTAAACCGTGGGGTTTCATACATTCCGGATGTCCCGAGTCAGACGATCGAATCGTTTGTCGCGGCCGATCGGTTGCGCGCGACCCAGTCATTGGCGGCCGTCGGCGAGCTCGACACGATCAACATCTGCGTACCGACACCACTGCGCAAAAACAAAGACCCGGAACTCTCCTACATCATTGCCGCCGTCGAGGTGATTCGGAATCATATTCGCGCAGGACAATTGATCATCTTGGAGAGTACCACATACCCCGGAACCACAAGAGAGGTCGTGTTGCCGATCCTGGAAGAATCCGGACTTAAGGCGGGCAGCGATTTTTTTCTCGCCTATTCGCCGGAGCGGGTAGATCCGGGAAATTCGGTTTTTCACACGCAGAACATTCCGAAGGTTGTGGGAGGTGTCACCCCGCGCTGCGCCGAGGCCGCGGTTTTCTTCTACCGCCAGTATATCGATAACGTGTTCTCGGTTTCGTCAACGGATTGCGCGGAGATGGTGAAGCTTCTTGAGAATACTTTTCGCAGCGTGAACATTGCACTCGCTAATGAAATGGCGCTCACCTGCCACTCGTTCGGTATCAACGTATGGGAGGTCATCGAGGCGGCCAAGACCAAACCTTTCGGCTTCATGCCGTTTTATCCCGGTCCCGGGCTGGGCGGGCACTGCATTCCCGTAGATCCATATTATCTGACGTGGAAGGCGCGGATGAAAGGTTGCGAGCCGAGGTTGATCGAGCTTGCCGGACACATCAACAGCCAGATGCCGGCTTTTGTCATCCGTGGTATGGCCGATGCGCTTAACGAAAAACGCAAGTGTCTGAATGGTGCCCGGGTTCTGGCTCTCGGGGTCGCGTACAAGCGCGATACGAACGATGTGCGAGAATCTCCGGCATTGCAAGTTTTATTGGGGCTTCAAGAGAAAGGTTGTGAAATTCATTTTTCGGATCCCTATGTCTCGCAGGTTACGATCAATGAGACAAATTTCGATTCTGTCACTCTCAGTCCCGAGCTGTTACAGTCGATGGATTTGGTCGTAATATTGACCGACCATTCAAGATTCGATTATCCCATGATCGCTAAGTTCAGCCCGCTCATCTTCGATACCCGAAACGCCCTCAGCGATTTGGCGCAGTCCAATGTATATAAACTTTAGTCCCTCACAATCATACCGCTACCGAGGAGAGTTGAAGCACGCAAAGCCCGCGCCGACATAATCTGTCTGCAAGTGGCGGACATAATGTAGTGGTCGTGTCGGTTATATCCGTCATCTTTTTGACGTCCAGAATGACGACAATCGGAGCGAATTCGGCAGGGCGCTGGAATCGCGATTTTTTTTTGATCATTAACAGCATATGCGCCAGGTGGCACCCGCTTTGCTGACTTCTCTGTTTTATGACTTATCAATGCCAACATTGCGGCCAAATCATGGCGGGAAAGGCATACAGGGTCACCAGTGAGGAGTCCGGTATTACACTGCTCGATATGGTGGTTTGTTACTACTGCTTTGTCGACGCACAGCGACTGGGACTGCACGTGGAAGAGCTCCGTCCGCGCGAGGAACCACGCCCTCACCTGTAAGCGATGATGTGATTACGCTTTTCCTGTACGCCTGCGCTTGCTGAGCGAGTACCAGGTTTAGTCCCAATTATCTCGTCGCCTTCGTCTGTTGAGGATATCCGCAAAAGGCGCTCGGCAGCTTAATGAGAACTCCAGCCGCACCCTCGGGTTCGACCACTGCCGAACTTCCTGCCGCACGACATCCTGCGTCCCGGGATGATTCGCTTTGTGCCACGGCTCCCAATTTGCTCGTTTTGGATAGCGATCAGGTAATCCGCGAGCAACTTGAGCGGCTTTATATCGCTAACGGATATTCCGTTGTCGGTCTCGCCTCGGCCGGCGACTGCATACGACGCTTAGCCGACGACGATGTCGACTTCATCATAGCGAGTATTCACCTGCCGGATGCTGATGCCCTGGAACTCATCGCGCAGATTCACCAAAAATACCCGGCTCTCCCCGTCGTGGCGATTACCTCCGCAGCGGATATTCAAAGTACAGTCGACGTGCTGAAACTCGGCGCCTGTGACTTTGTCGTAAAGCCTTTTGATCCAGCGGCGGTCCTCGAGTCGACACGCGCCGCTTTGGAAAATTCAAAGCCGGGCATTCAGGCGCGGCAAGTTCGACGCTGGCTGAGGGGTCGCTTCGAATTCGGCGACATTCTGAGCCCGACGAGCCAAATGCGCCGCGTATTTGAGTTGATCTGCACGGCGGCGCCCATCGATATGCCGGTCGTGATGGCGGGAGAAGCCGGCACGGTTAAGGAGCAGGTTGCTTTCGCGATTCACCATCACAGCCCGCGACGGACCGCGCCGTTTATTGCGCTAAATTGTGCCGGATATCCTGACGCGTTGCTTCAAGCTGAACTGTTTGGCTACGATAAGAACGCGTTTACCGGCATTCATGAAAGCAAACCCGGCAAGATCGTCCAAGCCCACGGCGGGACATTGTTTCTCGATGAGATAGAAGTTCTCTCGTTGGCGCTGCAGAAAAACTTGCTCCAGGTTATTGATGACCGAAAAATTTCCCGCTTAGGCGCGAACCATGCCTCTCACATCGATGTGCGCATGATAGCGGCGACGAAACTCAGTTTAAAGGAGAGGATTCCGGGCATGCTGCTGCGTGATGAGTTACTATCGCGACTCAGCGCCGTGCCGATTGAGCTCGCCCCGTTGCGCGAACGCGCCCTTGATATTCCCTACCTGGTCGAGAACTTTCTGCGCTATCATCCGGTGGCGAAAAGTAAACGCATTGCCGCTGTGGCCGACAAAGTATTGGGGCAGCTCATGCGCTATTCCTGGCCGGGTAATGCGAGAGAATTGCACAACGTTCTGGAGTGCGCGATTCTGCTCGCGCCGGGCCGCGTCATCGAAGAGGTTAAACTTCCGGAAACCTTGGAAGATGTCGTCTCAGAGCAAAGCAAGATTGCTGCATCGTCGCTTCGGCAGTGGCTCCGAGAAAAGGAAAAATACTACCTAGCGCGAAAGCTTGAGGATCTTGGTGGGAACATCGGACTGACCGCGAAAAGCTGCCGGATCGGCGTGCGAACGCTTTCGCGAAAAATGCGGACCTACGGCCTGGACAAGAAAATTTTCAAAGAAAAACCCCTCGGAGAAAGACCTAGTGCGCCTCCGCGCGAACGCACAGCCCCTGCGGCCAAATCAGGTCCGGCCTAATCCGCTGCCGCTCGGGTGAGAAACTGGGCCCAGCGCTTGCCCAGGAGGCCCAACGCCATGTACGAAAAGCACTTCAGATTACGCGAGCTGCCTTTCAATCTCACTCCGGATCCGCGATTTTTATATACCCACCCGTCCTGCCAGGAAGCTTTTGCCACTGTGTGCTACGGGGTGGAACACCGCAAGGGCATCGTACTTATCACAGGTGCGGCCGGAACGGGCAAAACGACTCTCATCAAGTTGTTCATGGAAAAGGCGCCGCAGCGCATTCGCGCAGCGTGCATTCTCGATCCGCACTTATCGTTTGTTGAGTTGCTGCAATGCGCCCTCGATGCTTTTGGCGTGACAGAGTTGCACGCCGACCGTGTTTCTCTGATGCAGCAGCTCAGAGACTATCTGCTCGAGCAAAACAGTCAGGATCACCGCGTCGCACTCTTGCTCGATGAGGCTCAGGACATTCCAGAGGAAGTTCTCGAACAGTTGAGACTGGTTTCCGATCTCGAGGAACGCGGCGACAAGCTGGTGCAATTGGTGCTCGTTGGGCAATCAGAGTTCGAGTCGAGGCTCGAGCAACCTAGATTCCATCAACTCAGGCAGCGCGTGACATTGCGGTCCCGCTTACAGGCTCTGAGCGAAGAGGAAATCGGGCCGTATATCGATTTTAGACTTCGCACCGCCGGGTATTCCGAACGAGCCATTTTTCAGCGCGCGGCGGTTCAACGGATCGGCTATTTTTCGCAAGGGATTCCGCGGTTGATCAACGTTATCTGCGACCACGCGCTTTTGATCGCGTGCGCGACGAGCCTCGAAACCATAGGCGCGGAGACGATCGATGAAATTGCGGATGATTTGCATCTTGGGGAAAACCGTTCGGAATTAAGAAACGCGCTGCTAGTACGAGCAACAGATGCCACTCCGAGTATTATCGCCGATGCAGAGAACGCGCGGCTTTCCGATGATTTGGAACGTGAGGTGGGCGACCCGCAGTTCTCGCTCTCTGCACCTACGTTGAGACCGCACCAGCCAGCGCTTACCGAGCTCGCTTCGCTCAGGATCGTCGCCCAGCGCCTGCGCAAAAAGCCATGGATTGGGATATCGGCGGCGGTCGCGAGTATCGTTTTGCTCGTTGTCAGCGGCATGTATTTAGCGCGATCGGGGAATGAAAGTATTTCCGCGCCGAGCAACGGCATGAATTCTATTCAGGACGGCCTAGGGCCGCTCTAGCGAGAGCTTTACCACGCGCTTGGGCGAGGAGCATAATGGGAGACGCCGGTCACAGCGACGGAGCGAAGCTACAGCGATGTTGAGCCCCGCGAGAGAAAGGGTCATGGGGCGGAAGCAAAAATTCGAACTGACCGGGGAAAACAGGTAGACGCCGCCCCACGCAATAACGACTCTTCACAGCGCGATCGCGTGGCAAATAGCGAAACCAAGCGCCCTCCGCTCGAGCATCGAAACCCACAATCGGCACGACCGGCATTGTCGTCGTCCGGTTTCGCCGTCGTGGGAAACTCCTACGTTCGCGAAAAACCAGCCTCGAAGGCCGACGTTATTGCCACATTGCGTCCGGGTACGCGAATTCAAGTCGTTGGACGGACGGGCGAATATTTCCGCGTGCGCTCGCTCGACAATGAGGGAATTCGCGGATACGTTCACAAAGAGGACGCATTTTTCGAACCCTATCACTGAAGCCGCGCAATCGCCGCACGGCTAAAGTGAACCGGCCTATTGATACCTGAGCCGTAGTTTCTAATATGAGAGAGAATGAGTGGCCGCGCGGGAGCGCCGGATTTTCACCACTCGCTAGCCTATGTATAACGAGCATTTTGGCTTTACAGAATCGCCATTTAACGTGACTCCGGATTCGCGGTTTTTCTTCGTCAATCCGTGCTACGAAGAAGCATTTGCGACTCTGCGTTACGGCATCGATGCAAGAAAGGGCTTCGTGGTCATTACGGGCCAACCCGGCACCGGTAAAACCACGCTGCTGAAACGTCTGACCGGCAGCCTGGATTCCAACGTACACGCCGCCTGCATTTTTGATCCACATCTCACGTTTATTCAGCTGCTGCGGGTCACGCTCGGAGAGCTGGGCGTGCCGAGCACGGGCAAAGATCGTCTGTCGATGATGGGCCAGCTCTATGATCACCTGATCCAACAGCTTGAAAACGGGAAAATCGTTTGCTTGATGATCGACGAAGCGCAAAACCTCAGCGTGGAAATGCTCGAGGAACTTCGACTGCTGTCAAACCTGGAAACCGACACCGACAAACTGCTGCAAATTATTCTCGTCGGCCAGCCCGAATTCGAGGAGCGCTTGGAGCGGCCGGAACTGGTGCAGCTCAAACAGCGAGTGGCGCTCCGTTGCCGGCTTCGACCTTTGGAGCTCACTGAAGTCAGTTTGTACATTCAGTCGCGCCTGGAAACGATTCATTTCAAGCGAGCAAATCTTTTCGACGCCGAATCGATAAATCTGATCGCGCTTTATTCCAAAGGAATTCCCCGGTTGATCAATTCGATCTGCGATAATGCGCTGCTGATTGCTTACACTGCCGATCGTCGTTATGTCATTGCGCAAGACGTTCGCGAAGCGGCCATCGAGTTGCAGTTGGAACCCATCGAATCCTTATCTAACAAAACTCGTCTGGCCACAGAGCCGGAGATCCGGCAGAGCTCGGAGGAGAAAGCTGAGTTCGATGGAATGTTCTCTCCGCGATCGACATTGGCGTTGCCGCGCGCCGCCGCCGATTTTCCCTCGTTCCAATTTCCAGCGGAATCGGACGCGCGCGTAGAAAAGCCGTCGCAGTCGAAGAGCGCGGAGCCCGAATTTGAGAGGTTCATCGCCTATACTGCTGATCGTTCGGCACGAACTCGAATGAGCGGCTTGTATGGTGTCGTGGTGAGTCTGCTGCTGATCTGCCTCTTGGGCGGCAGCGCTGTACTGTATGCAACGCGAGAGAGCGCAATCTGGATGCCGGATGTGCAAGGCTATCTCCGTGATCTCGCGCGCTGGAGTCATGTTCGAGACTGGAACCGGCGCGAACTGCAATCGGCAAACAATCAATTATCGGCGCCGCAAACGCCTCCCCCATCATCAGCGGCCCACGAGGAAGTCGATAAAGTCCCGGATCGTGAGCCGGTCAAGAATGAGGTCACTTCCGTTCCTGATACGACTGCGGATACCGAGATTCAGGTGACTCCCGAGGCGCGCGACAAAGCAGCAGAGCGGGCGACCAAGATCGCAGATAAAAAGCGCCCGGCTGAGCAGAAGCCTGCGCGCGTGCGGATTGCCAACGATCAAGAAATCGCCGGAAGAAAACTCGAAATGGAAGTCTATAAAGCGATTAGCGATCGCGCCATTACGGGGGTTGCGATCGTGTCGGTCAGTGACGGCACGGTCTATCTGGACGGCAGGGTAGCAACACCGCGGCAGAAGCTCGCCGCCGTGCGCGCTGCGCTGAGCGTGCCCGGTGTGAAGAGCGTGCGGGACCGCATCACTATCGATAATTAAACTGCCATTCGGAGTTCACGCGGCCCTTCCCCTTTCCTTGTCCCGCCTTAACGCCTCACCCCGGGTTATCTCTACCATATAGCTGCGCCATGGCTCACTTTGAGCAGTGGCAGAGCTTTGCCTTTCGCCGAACGACGAGCTTTTGAGTTGCCTAGGCTTTTCTAGTTGCGGTCAGGCGTGGTGCCGCACGCGTGGTTAGCGGTTTCAGCTTAACTTGAAAGTCCTGATACTGTGGTTATTGTAAAGGCATGCCAGAACGAGACTATTACAGCATCTTAGGGCTGCAACGGAGCGCTTCGCGAGACGACGTCCGGAAAGCGTATCGCAAGCTGGCGCGAAAGTATCATCCGGACATCAATCCCGGTAATAAAGAAGCCGAGGAAAAGTTCAAAGATGTTTCGGTCGCCTATGAAGTCCTGAGCGATCCAAAAAAACGCAAGCTCTATGACGAATTTGGCGAGGCCGGGCTCGCATCCGGGTTCGACGCCGAAAAAGCCCGCAGCTATCAGCAGTGGCGCGA
>JBIOXP010000566.1:0-11437 GCA_044869705.1 Binatia bacterium
TTGTTCATCATGATCTGCTAATCCTCCCCGTGAAGACTGCAGCAAGATCGACTCCATAAAAAAAGTTCATATTGTTATACGTCCCTTCCGGAGCCTAGCGGCAATAAGTTTACAGTGGCGTAAAAAAACCCGCATCGCTGTGCTTTTTCTTCACACTCTTTGGGGAAGAACGTTCTGCTGAGTCGAAGAAATTTGAGAAATTCCCATCCTTGAAGCTCAGCTAGCCAACGCTTGTGCGCACAATGTGCACAGACAGAACAAATGGTGTCTCTTGAGCTTGTTGTAGAGCGCTCGCCGGCTAATCCCCAGGATACTAGCGGCGAGTTTTTTGTTCCCGCCAACCCGTGTGAGAGTCATGCGAATAAGTTCTTTTTCAACTGAATCCAGAGTTGCGCCGAGTCGAATCGAGCAGAGCGACTCAGCGCTATTCTCGGCGATAGGTGTCGATTCTCGTATCCGTTCGGGAATGAATTCGGGTGTTAGCTCTTTTCCATCGACCATCAAAACCGCCGCTTGAATCACATTTTTGAGCTCGCGCACATTACCGGGCCAAGGATAATGCCGCAACAAGCGGTAGGTCTCGTGCAATACTCGCTCGACATCTTTGCCGTAAACCGCCGCGTACTGAGACAGGAAATGATCCGTCAACACGGTTACGGCTCCCGGGCGATCGCGCAAGGGGGGCACTTCAATGTGGAACACATTCAGCCGATAAAACAAATCCTCACGAAAACCTTTCGCGGCAACGCGCTTTTCGAGATCTTCGTTGCTCGCGGCAATCACCCGCACATCGACGCCGATGCTTTTTGCACCGCCAACCCGGCGCACGGTTCTTTCTTCCAGAACCCGCAGTAAGCTCACCTGTGTTTTTTCGTCCATCGTGGCGATTTCATCGAGAAACACCGTGCCGCCATTGGCTTGCTCAAAGATACCGGGACGGGAGTCCTGCGCTCCCGTAAATGCTCCGCGCTCATGACCAAAAATTTCGCTCGCGATCAACTCGGGCGCCATCGCGCCCATATTGACGGCAACGTACGGTCGCGCCTTACGAGCGCTCTGACGGTGGATCGCGGCAGCGACCAGATCCTTTCCCGTTCCGGTTTCTCCGGTGATCAAGACCGGAATATCGACTGCGGCGGCATCGATAATTCGACGAATCACCGGGCGCATCGCCAACCCGACTGTGATCATTCCTTCGAACTCGATTGGCAGACCCGCTTCGTCATGGACGGCATTATTTGGCGCGCTATATGGCGCGACCGGTAAAGCATTCTCGATCAATGACAAGAATTCTTCGTCGCTGTTGGGCTGCTTTTTGAATTGTATGTGGGCTCCGCATCCCGCAGAGGCGCGCGTCGTCTCACCCGTCGTGAAGACGATCGTCTTGGCGCTGAGCGTTCTCTCGGAGAGGAAATTAAGCGTCGCAGGCAGGTTCATTTCGCCTGCTGAATCGGAGCAGGCATTCCAAACGATCAAATCATATTTGCGTTTGCGCAATTTTTCTGACGCCGCTTCCATCGAACAAGCAAATTTGACTCTGAGCTGTGCGGGGAGACGACACTGAAGCAGTGCTCGCGTGTGATCGTTTCTCTCAATGATGAGGATTCGGCTCATCTGCAGTAAACCGCCGCAATTTCTTATTTACTACTAAAGTCCTATAGTCGTCAATGGCTTTCCCAAAAAATATTTACCGACGCGCAAAAAGTTTACATCCCGCCTCCGCAAATAGTCGGACCTGGGCGCATTACTCTCGGAGTTAACTAGTAGGATAGTTCTGCCTTTTTATTTAGTTACAGCGTTTCCCGGCAAACCATTAGCGGAAGCAAAAGGCGGCTAATAAAGCTGCACTCCCTGGTAGCAGAATTACTACTAAAGTCGTAGAAATGAAATCTGGGACTACGACTCCATTAAAAAATAAGGCCGGGGGCAAGCCTCTGTCACGCCGTTTACTCTGAGCACGAAGCGAAAGGGTTCGAGATGACAGGAGTGTCATTCCGAGCGGAACGCGAGGAATCTTTCCCCCAGTATTTTCATTCTCTAGAGGCGTGCGTAAAGCTCATGAATCAGTTCGTGGAACCGGCCCAGCGCATATTATCGTCGGAGCCCGTTGCGCAGCTTTACACTCGCACCATTACTAGCGATAAGTTTTGACCGGCGGAAAGACAAATCCGTCGTAGTTGTTCGAAGATTTAAATTGCGGTTTCGAATTAAAGGCAAGCTGGTCGCCGGAAACGTAATGAGGCGCGAAACATCGCGCCAGCTTACCCGCGTACAAGGGAATCGTGGGATGGAAAACGAATTGGTCTTCAGTTTCGCTATGGCTTAGTGAGCGGCAATCGGCGCTGCGTCGCTATAGTTCTGCGATCGGCCGCGAGCGAGTTCGCGCAAAAATAGCTCTGGAGCGGCAGGAGGCAACCGCCGCTCCAGAGTCTAACGTCGCGAGGCACCAACCAGAGAGGCAATCTGGTGGGCGTTTATGCGCGGCGTTTTACTCGCCAGAGAGGGGGCGAGTTTTCGGAAAAGAGGGGGAGCATTGCGCTCCCACTTTCGCGTCGAAACAGCGTCATCAGAAATCCACCCGCAGCGTAATCGAGCTATCGACCCATTTCCCGCCATTCTTCGGATTGTGGTTCAGGTCGAGGTTTGTCTCCGCGGCTTGCGGCAGATTTGACGCATTGTACCAAAGCACGTTTGCGAGCACGCTCCAGCGCGGCGCAAAGAAGTATGCGATACCCCACTGATTCAAGATGATCCGATTACGATGAAACCCGTTCGCCCCGCCGAAATGTCCGCCGGTGCAACTATCGCAGGAAAGATTATTTCGCTCAAAGGAGTAGCCGACCAGAACAGAGCCCACGGTCGTCGGCGATCCGGTCAGCCAGCCTTTCGGGCTCCAGAGGAACAGATCATTACCAATGAGAAAATTGTGCGCTTTCTTTTTACGGCCGGCATTGGCACCAGCGCCACCGGTCGGTTGATCGTCGTCATCGAGCCACATACCCATAGCGCGCAGACGATATGGACCGATGGTCCAGGCGATCCCGGGTGAATAGGTTTTGTACCAACCCTTCCCCACGCTGTCGGCCCCGGTATCGAAGAGAACTTGTCTTCCACTATCACCATGATCCTGCATGCGTACGCGATCGCAACCGTTGTCGGTGTTGCCGCTATAGCCTTTGTTGTTACAGAACCATGCGCCGAATTCAAGCAGCAAGCCGCGCAGCCATTTGTTCTTGAGCTGAGAAAATGGATTGATGCCGAAGTAGCCATCAAAGTTGCCGCCGGCATCCTTGAAGCTGCTGAGCCCGTCGTCGCCCTCGCTGATGCTAGCCATGGCCATCGAGAAACGGCTGATTCGCCCGGGAATGCCGATGCCACTGAGCGAGCGATCGTCCCAGCGGAGATTGATGCCTTGGCCGGCGCGGCCGGTATTCATGCTCACATTGCGTGTCATCAGGTCATACTCGCGCTGTACGCCAGTGGCGCTCGAGCCCTGGCGCGAAATAGCGGCGGCGCCGGTGGTCGAAATGTCCATTCCGGTGTCGACGGTCGGCAGCCAAGGATTTAAATGTTCGAAGTGAATATGCAGAGCGGCGCGTTGCAATATCGAGCTGTTTCCGCTGTTCGTTGAGTTTTTGCCGTTTCCGGTTCCGAAACCATCCAGATCGAGACCCGTCTCAATCTCATATAAGCAGTTGTTGATGCAGTAATAGAAATAGGGCCTGAAGCGCCGCCCCATAATCTCGCCGTTTGTTCTGCCGACCTGATCGAGTCCTTTCTCGAATAGCATTCGAAAATGAGCCTCTACGCTCGTACGAAAAGACCACGACTTATCCGCCGCTTCGATCATTACCCCGTTGCCTGGACGGTATTCGAAAGTCGGCAGCGCCGCCGCTGCTGCGGTCGCTTCTTTCTTCATCTCCACCTGTTGAGTTTCCAAGGTTGCGAGCTTGTCCTTCAGTGCACGGATCTCCTCATCGATATTACTACTCTGCCCGTCCTGCGCGCGCGCTGCTCCCGCCGTGACCAGCAACAGCAGCAAAGCGCATCCGATGGCCGCACTTGGCCCCACAATTTGCTTCATGTAGTTACCTCCTCCTTCTTTTGATGCAGTGCTAGACTGCGTCTGGACTAGGCAACCGTCATGCCGAAATCGTGTAGAGCGAGAAGATACGAATTTTAGTGAAGAAAAAGATTAGAGCTGCTTAACGGCCATTTTGTTCCGCCAGAGTTCATGTTACCAACGTGCACAACAAACACGATCGCTTGTGTAAGTTATACACACGGTCTTTTGCCTCAGCAGCGATTTGTAAGAGAAGCTCACGTTCGCTCAAGACGAACCGCAAGCATAACAGGAAAGCGAAATAGTTCAGCGGAAACGGCTGAGCGATTTGCACGAGTATTCGTGCAAATCGCTCAAATCATTGTTCTCGGCGGCGCGATTCAGTTGAACATGGAAACCCGGAGCTTGAATCGTAATGCCCCGTTTCTGGATGTAGCTAGCCGGCTATTCGCTGGCGTAATCGAAATCCCAGTTGCCCGTTTCCCACCGGCTATTCACGGCCGAGCTTAGCGCCGCGGGAGTAGCTCCCCTCATCTCCTCTTCCTGTTCGCTGGCGATGCGATCCATCGTTGCGCAGCTCGAAGCCAGCAGCATGCCGAACGCCAAGGCCCCCAACCAACGATATTTTTTCATGGCCTGTGACCCCTTTCCTACTAGAGATGTAGACCATGCTGCGCACATTTCCGCCCGTCCGCAATTGGACTTAAGGTGTATTTAAGGCTCTTTAGCACGCTATAGTGGCCTTGCTTAAGACTTTCGGAGTAGGTAATGTTTCATCCATGCGGAATTCTTCCGTCACGAGGTTTTTTGCCGGTAGCGTTCTTTTCATTGTTCTGAGCGGTTACCAATTCGGCACAGTTCGAGCTCAAGTCAACGATGATGCTCAATCACCGGCTCCGACCGAGCCGACGAAAATCACTGTTGGTGCAATCGAGGAAATCATTCTCAGTCCTTGGGGACTGAGCTTCCCGGCGCGGATCGACACAGGCGCTGATCTGTCATCGTTGGATGCGCGCGATCTGGTAGTGCGAAAAAATATTGCCGAGTTTAAACTGGGTAGGCGCTGGGGCCGTCGGCAACTTCAGCTTCCGGTCGTCGAGTGGCGACACATCCAAACCTCTCTGGGATCGGAAGACAGGCCTGTAGTTGAAATGTCGATCTGCCTTGGTTCGAAATTGTTTCGCACGCCGGTTACCTTGAAAGATCGTTCGGAAATGCTCTATCCGTTTTTGGTTGGGCGGACTGCTTTGAGCGGTAGATTTCTGGTTGATCCTAGCCGGTCCAAGACTGCGGAGCCGGCATGCCCAGGGCTCTTCGAGGCATCACTTCAATCCTCATCGCAAGCCAAAGAATAGTTCTTCCTGTTATAATCTTCGCCTGCACTTACGCTTCAACACAGGCGCGATAGAACGCGATGTGACACGCCGATCGCGATGTCATCAAGTCTTCCAACCCAACGAGAGATCCACCCGGGTTCCGACTGGATCAAGTACAAATGTTTCGGCGAAGCGGCCATCCCGTGGAAGATCGGCGGTTCCGCCGCTTGCACCGGCGGCGAGGGCGTTCTTTGCGGCATCTTTTACATCCTCCACCTCCATCCCGAAGTGGTAGATTCCCTCGCGCCGATTGCGCGCCGGGAGAATCGCGAGATTGATGTGGCCATCGGAAACGTAAATCGCTTGCCCATGTTCGGTCCGCTCGCCGCTGCGCGCGACTTCCTTTAGCCCGAATGCCGTTTTGTAGAATTCCGAAAGCTTTTCAGTGTCCTTTGTGAGCAGTGCAATGTGGCGAATCCGCGCCATGGCTTACCTCCCTTTTGTCAGTTGGTCTATATTATTCGACTCTCGTCGTTGTTGAATTCGACGATGCTATTCCTTCTCCATTTCGACGATCATCCATCGCCTATTGTCATTGCGTCAAGGCCGTTGTCATTTCGACCGAAGGGAGAAATCTTTCTATTTCCCTATCGAGCGAGACGCGCTGCGCCGGCCAACACCACTACTTCCTGTAAAGCTGTTCGATCATGCCGCTCTTTTCAATCTCTTTAAAAAAACTTGCGTCAACAAAATCTGCCGGCCCAAAATTTTTTGTTTTCGGATCGGTCTCGCGCTCGAGCACCGCTCGCAGCGCTCTTTCATTCGGCGCCGGCGATCGTTCGAGCAAATCGGCCTGCTCATCATAAAGATACGCAGCTTCCTCCGCGCTCAATCCGCCAAAATATTTTTGCAGCAGAGGAATCGAAGCAGCGCGATTGGTCTTGAGAAAATGCAGCGTTTCGACAAATGCATGCGTGAGCCGCTCGACCACGTTATGTTTGCGCTGGATGTAGGCGCGAGTCGTGCCGAAGGTTCCCGACGGAGAAAGGATCTTCAGTTCAACGGCACTGCTCAAGAGCCTGCCGCCTGATTTCTCCACATTCCATGCCGGCAAACCGGCCAAAGCGCCGACATCCAGTTTGCCCGCGACCATCGCAGCGGCCACTTGGGGATGACCCCCAAGCTGCAGGATGGTCACATCCTTGTCCGGTTTTAAGCCAACTGTCGCTAGCGCATTCCGTGTAAAGGTATCCGCTTCCGAGCCGTACTGCGACACACCGATGGTCGCGCCTTTCAAGTCCTCCAGTCGGCGAACTTTCGAATTGCGCGCAACCATGAGCTTTTGGCTCGAGACGTTGGCCGATGCGCCAAGGATCGCCACATCGGCGCCGCGCACGCGCGCTCGAGTCAGAGCGGTGACTCCCGCGAACGCTACATCGACGTCACCGGCGATAAGCGACTGCACCAACCGCGGGCTACCGGTGATGAGAAGAATCTCCGCCACTAACTCATGTTTGGTGAGTATCCCGGTCTCTTTCGCCATCCACGGCAGTGCGAGCGAAACGCTGGGCGCGACGTAGGCCATTCGGATTTTCTCCGCGCCAAAGCTCAACCCGCTGAGCAATAGCAAAACGAGCGAAAAAATCGTCGTCCATATTGCCGGCGGCAGTCTCATATTCTTGACTTCACGCGCACCCGATCCATTCATCACGAGCGCCAGGTCGGCGCAGATCATATTCATGGGCCGGCTCGATACTTACTAAGGTGAGCCGCAAATGTAAAACAGAAAAAACCGCCGTGTTGTTCGCTCTCACTGTCATTTTGGAATTCCAAAATTCCACATTAAAGCGCGACCGGCGCCGCTGCCTTGACACTACCATCACGTCCAAGTAAGAATCGCGAACGAACGCAGCCATCTCCCGCTCTGAGGAACTCATGGAAAATGTCGCCAGAACCGGGCCGCTCACGGGTTATCGCGTCCTCGACGTCGCGGGTCCGCTCGGCTTGCATTGCACGAAGCTGCTCGCTGATATGGGCGCCGACGTGATCAAAATTGAGCCGCCTTCCGGTGACGAATCGCGGCGCATTCCGCCCTTCAAAGACGACATTCCCCATCCGGAAAAAAGTCTCTATTTCCTTCATTTCAACACGAACAAACGAAGCATCACACTCGATATCGAGAAACCGGACGGCCGGGCGATTTTTCTCGAGCTCGCGCGCAAGGCAGACGTCGTGTTGGAGACCGCGCGTCCCGGGCGCATGGACGAGCTGGGAATCGGCTATTCAACATTGCGCGCGCAAAACTCCGGGATCGTCTATGCCGCGATCACGCCATTTGGCCAGAGCGGACCCTGGCGCGATTACAAAGCCAATGACATGGCCGGAATCGCTCTAGGTAATTTGCTCTATCTAGCCGGTGAACCCGGCGAACCACCGCTACAGCCTCCGGGTGAAATCGCCTACGGCATGGCTTCGACCTACGGAGCCTTCGGCATCGCGGTCGCGCTTTATCATCGTCTGGAAAGCGGCAAGGGCCAGTACATCGATGTTTCCATGCACGAGTGCGCCGGTCACATCGCCGGCTATTTCATCCCGAACTACGGCTATACCGGCGAGAAACCCGCGCGAGCGTCGCGCAAGGGCAAAGAGACGGACCTGGACGATCCGTATCGCACCAAGAACGGCTACGCCCGTATTTTCATTATTCCCGTCGAGCAGTGGCGCCGGCTCGTCGATTGGATGGGCCGCCCGCCCGAGATTTCCGGTCCGGAGTTCGAGAAAATGGCTTACCGGCGCAAGCACCCCGATATTGTAACTAAGGCGATAGCCGAATTTTGCGCCCGCCATACCAAAGAGGAGTTGTACGACGAGGGTCAGAAACGACGCATTGCGGTGACGCCGATCAACACCGCGGGTGAATTCGTCGAGATGCCGCAGACCAAAGCACGCGGCCTTTTCACCGAACTGGAGCATCCCGTGATCGGCAAATACCAGCAGTTCGGCGTCGTGCCGCGCTTGATGGAAACTCCCGGGGCGATCTACCGTCCGGCACCGCTACTGGGCGAGCATAACAAGCAGATTTATCTCGAAGAGCTCGGCATGGCCAGTGACGATCTCGTCGCATTACGCGCCGAAGGCGTGATCTGAAGACCGGAGTGATGGAGTATTGGAATAATGGAGTGTTGGGCGACACGAAAAACCCATTACTCCAACGCTCCACTACTCCAATACTCCAACAGGAAATATTTTTATGAGCCACTTTCCCCTTGAAGGGATTCGCGTGATTGAGCTCACCACCGGCGCGGCGGGTCCGACCGTGGCGCGAGTCCTCTGTGAGTTCGGCGCCGAGGTCATCCGCTGTGAGACTCGGCTGCGCGGCGATGGCCACCGCGGCGAAGACCCGAAGCTTTGGAACAAGAAACCCGATTTCATGAAGCTTCAGCGCGGCAAGAAATCGTTCACGGTCAATATGCAAACTCCCAAGGGCCGGGAGCTTGTGCGCGAGTTGGTGAAAAAATCGGACGTGCTCGTCGAGAACTTCGGGCTCGGCATTTTGGAGAAATGGGGCTTGGACTGGCCACAGCTGAAAGAACTCAATCCGCAGATGATCCTGATTCGCGTTAAAGGTATGGGCTGCACGGGACCGCACGCTGCGGACCTTACCTATGGTCCGAATGTCGGCAACACCATGGGCACCACCTACTTGTGGAACTATCCGAACGCCACTACCGCCACCGCGGAGCCGCGCACGCAGCATCCCGATTTTATGGGCGGCGTCACCGGCGCGTTCGGCGTTGTCTGCGCTTTGATCCAACGCAAGAAATCCGGCTTCGGCCAGTGGATCGATAGCGCGCAGCAGGAAATTGGCGCATCGTTGCTCGGACCGAAATACCTCGAATACACGGTGAACAACCGCGAACCCCGGCCCGAGGGCAACCGCAGTTTGATCGCTGCGCCCTATGGCCCGTATCAGTGTAAAGGCGATGACCGCTGGTGCATCGTTGCGGTCTACAGCGAGGACGAATGGCAACGCTTCGCCCGTCTGTTGGAACAATCCGGGCTTAAACGCAGCGAGAATTTTGCGACCCATCTTGAACGTGTGCGTCACAAGGACGAGCTGGACAAGTGGGTAACGCGTTGGACTCTGCAATACGACCCCTACGAGGTCATGGAAAAATTACAGGGAATTCATGTTTGCGCAGCCGTTGTCCAGGACGTCGAAGATCAATTCAAGCGCGATCGGCAGTACGCAGCGACCGGATATCTGGTGCGGTTGAATGAACCCGAAGCCGGTGAAGTCGTCACAGAAAATGTGCCGGTGCGATTGTCTGAAACACCCGGAAAAGTGCGCGGTGTCGCGCCTCTAATGGGCGAGCACACTCATGCCATCGCGCGCAACCTTCTCGGCTTGAGCGATGATGAAATCAAAAAATTAGACGAAGAGAAAGTGCTCTATTAGTAATCCACAATTGAAAACCGAATTTTCCACTTCACAGTACTAATTTTCCGTTTCATAAGGAGGATTCATGACCGAACCGCAACCATTATGCATTTATGAAAAACGCGACCCCCACATCGCCATCATCCGTCTCAACCGGCCGGAGAAAAAAAATGCCATCAGCCGTGATCTTTACTGGGCTCTCGACGAGTCTTGGCAGAAAGCCAAAGCCGATGACGACGTCTGGAGCATCATTCTCACTGGTAGCGGCGACGCCTTTTGCGCGGGCGGTGATTTGAAAGAAAATCTCGCGTTCGCGAAAGGAGAAATGAAAGGACCCCGCTCCGGCCCGCGGCCTTATTCCAACACCCGCATGCTCCAGATGCACAAACCGATTATCGCCGCGATTAACGGTTTCGCCGTCGGCGGCGGCTTCGGTCTCTCGCTCGCCTGCCATATCCGCTACTGCGTGCCGTCATCGAAATTCGGCTGTTCCGAAGTGCGCTGGTCGCACATGGCCGCCTGGCCGAGTTATGTTGGTCAAATTCCCACCGGCTGGGCCTATTGGTTCGCCCTCACCGGCCAAATGATCGACGCGGAGACCGCGTTTCGATTAGGACTGGTGCAAAAGATCTGCGCGCCGGAAAAACTAATGGACGATTGCGTCGAGCTCGCCACCACGATCAACCGCAACGGCCGTCTGATCGCCCAGCATACGGTGGAGTTTATCGAAGATAAATTTCTTTACGGTCTGCAGGGATGGGAGAAAGGCTTCGAAATACATCGGGACTTCTACGCCCATCTTCGCCAGAGCAAGGACTACGACGAAGGATCGGCAGCATTCACGCAGCGCCGCAAGCCGGACTTCTCGCAAGAATACTACGACGACAAAACCCGGCCGCCCGGCGTACCGGAAGCGGCGAAGTAAAAGTAAAGCGCTTGCCTGGGCGATGGGAGCTGTGCGAACCGGTCCCATCGCCCAAGTTTCTTCATCTCAATTCGCTCCGCATTTCCGTCACTCGATTCGCAGAGACTTCATCAGATTCAGCAAGTGGGTCTTGTGCAAGCCTAAGATTCTTGCTGCGGCGGCCCGATTGCCTTGCGTGGAGGCGAGCGCGCGTCGAATCACTTCCGCTCTCGCGACATCGAGAGCGTGACGATAAGATAACTCATCAGTGCATGCTAAGGACAGCGTCGATCCTCCGCGCGGGGAAAGATCCGCAACTGTGATTTCCGGTCCCTCTCTAAGCACGACCGCGCGCTCGATGACGTTTGCCAGCTCGCGAACGTTGCCTGGCCATGCGTACGCAAGAAGCCGCCCTTCCGCCTCCTTTGTGATGCCGGAAAATAGTTTCTTCGTTTCTGCGGCAAATCGTTTTAGGAAAAACTGCGCGAGCGCCGGTATGTCTTCTGTTCGTTCTCTTAGCGGCGGCAGCGAAATTGGAATGACGTTGAGGCGATAATAGAGATCCTCGCGGAAGCGTCCTTCTTTGATGGCGCTCGACAGCTCCCGATTGGTCGCCGCGACCACCCGCACGTCGACCGGAATCGGCTGGGTTCCGCCGACGCGCTCGAACTCGCGCTCCTGGAGGAAGCGCAGCAATTTGGTCTGCAGCTCTG
>JBIOXP010000567.1:0-6719 GCA_044869705.1 Binatia bacterium
AAAACGCTGCGCCAGGCGAAACAGCAGCGCCGCATCCGGATTTTTTGTCCGGAGCCGGACCGTAAGCGGATCGACTGCCTCGATCGATATCACGTGAGCGATTGAACTGCCTTGTTTGCTGTCGGGATCTGTTTGAATGCGAGTAAACGAGTGCACGACATCGGCCGATGTGAACTCGCTACCATCATGAAATTTGATTCCCTTTTTGAGCTTGAAGAGCCAGGTATTATGGTCCGGATTGCTCCACGATTCGGCGAGAATTGGAACCAGTTGCTTCTTGCTCCAGCTCCACTCGAACAATGGCTCGATGACATGTTTCCACGTCGGATAGATTTGCGTCGTCGAATGGGCATACGGATTCAGGCTTTCCACCTGAACTCCCGGCAGAGCGATGGTCGCGGTAATTTTCTCGCTCTTTGCTGCACTTTGCGCGTGAGCGCGAGCAATCAACACGCCTGTCGCAGATAGCAGCGCGCAGATGCTCATGATCAGCGCCGGAGTTGTCACTAACGCGACGCGCGCAAGCAAAATACCAAGAGCTTTAAACCCGATTTTGAACATCTGGTGCTCCCTCGCATCGGATAAAATCGATTTCGACTTATGACCGTGGCCGCGATCGAAGTCAACGGTAAATCGACCTCCGGCAGGTACGATCGCTGGCTAGTTGGAACTACGATCTGCAGAAAAATTCGCTTTTCAAGCCCAAACAGACTCAGGGCCGAGCGATCATTACCGCCTGGCAAACAGATGTCATCGCGAGCGCATCTCTCGCGTATGATTTTGGCTAGCGTGCAAGCAGTTAAATCCGTCATCGGGCCCGCGCCGATTTTCGCTGTTTTGATTGGGCGACGGCTGGTTCGAGCGACTAACTCGTTGATATTTTTAAACGTAGCTCCGTGGGGCATATCTTTTGCTCGTACGTCCGGGGAAAAGAGAGGAGGTGCTCTATGAAAAAACCCAAATATTTCTTCGCCGGCATTCTGTTCCTTTTTGCGTTGGGAGTGACCGGTTTGGCGGCGGCTCAGGATGCTCCACGAAAGGACGATGGTGGGGCGCGCGTTCAAGGAAAGGCGGGCGATCATAGCTTCGACGTGCAAGTTCAAGGGGGAGAATCTCGACGCGACGCAAGACCGCCACGTGAAGCACCGATCGACAACGGCAGGCCGGGACCCCAGGGTAGGCAAGGAGAGCCGGGACCTCAAGGTCCGGCGGGACCCGCAGGACCGTCCGGCGGGACGGTATTGGGCATGGATTCCACGGTGGCGCTATTCGTCGGACTGGCTATTTTCGCAGTCGTAATTGTCGGAATCGTCGCGGCGTCACGGGGCAGAGACTAGCAAAACGAAGCACGGTAGCTTTCGGCGGATTTTTGGTCCGGCATCGCCAGTGCCGGATCGAAGATCCGCCGAATTTTTTCGCTGGCCGCTGGCTGAAAATCGGCGACTATTTTTGCGCCCGCGAAATTGCCTGAATCAAAGTGTGAAAGTGCGCGGCTAGAACGGCGCCCGTCGCGGGCACTCCCATGATGTCGCGCGGATCGGCGATCGTTTCCAAAACCTCGAACCCGTCTTTTCCGAGATCCCGGTAACCGCGAATATAACGATCCCTGAATCCAAGGATGTGACCAAACTCGTGCGCCAGCACGCGTGCCGAACTAGAATGCGGCCCGAGGACGATCGCGTTTTTTTCAACATGGGTCGTCAATGCGCCGGTGGTAAGAATCGCCGCGTTCGCCGGAAAATGTCTCAGGTGCTCTGCGAGATCAATTTGTTCACCGGCTGCGGGCTTTTCGAAGT
The DNA here is from genome assembly GCA_044869705.1 of Binatia bacterium. GTDB lineage: Bacteria > Desulfobacterota > Binatia > UBA9968 > UBA9968 > DP-20. The sequence continues at coordinate 1,797 of JBIOXP010000567.1, forward strand.
TCGCATATAGTACTTCACTCGGCAGATACGAAATCTCGATCCCGACTCGGTACGTAGTGTCGTTTGCGGTAAAGCGCCAGACCGCTTCAATCATTTGCTTAACGGCAGCGATAAAATTCTTGTCTTTAATATCGGTGTAAAGCGGTACGCGGAAAATCCATTCATGCGTTCGTCGCTCCAAGACGATGAACGGGGGTATTGTGACTGACCCGAGAGCGCTGTCGATGCGTCCGCTGAGCAGCGTTGCGCGTCTTTGCAAGCTATGCTGGAAATCCGCAAGACTCAGCATGCCGAATGCCCCTTGCAGCACCGGCGGTGAACTCGCGAATACATGATCGAGATAGCGTATTTCATCGCGGACCTGTTCGCGTGTGACGACGTCACGGTAAAGCAGCGTTTCACGGTCGTAGCGGGCGCGGTCCGCCGCGATAACCGACTGCCAAAAGCGATTGTATTGAACATGCGCCTCGAGATTCGCCAGGTTCTCGGAGAGCTCGGGGTAGGCGCGCGCGAGTTTTTCCAGCGCCGCGCGTCTGTGCGCCGAGTCGAGCGCTTGGGTAAGACGCAGTTGCGTTTCGAGATCCGCGAGCCGATCCCGTGCGCGTCGAATCAGACGCTCTGTCCAAGGCCAACTATACCCCGAGTGACGGAGCGCCGGTGTTTCCGCGTGGTCATCGCGAGTCAATCGAGGCAAGATCTGATACCCCGGCGCTTTTTTCTCGGGCGCGCGAACGGCGGCGACAAGCTCCGGGGCGTCCGATTGAAGCGCCGCCGAAAGGCGCTGAAAGTAATCGGCCAGAGATTCCGTGTACGACTGAAACTCGATCTGTATGTCCTTGCCGCGCTGAATATAAGGCGGATCGCTCGGCTCACCTTGACCGCGCCAGGGCCATTTCGACATTGGCCGAGGGAGCGTGAGCACCACGACGCTGATGGCGAAGAACCACGCCACAGTAGAAAACCATCCCGATTTCAGCATGAGAAATGCCGCTCAGGATATTCCGGATTAGAACGAGGAGCAACAAGGTACACTCACGTCGCTGTCGCGGCCGGATCTCGGCGGTTGACGAACAGCCAAATGAGTGATTAGCAACTGATCAGTTGATCGCAGGCGCCGTCAGCCAGGAGTTGATAGATGAGAGAAGAAAAAAACTGCAATGGGTAATTTAGATGCTCAACGCCCCCGAGAGGGCGAGGGCATCGGCGAGTTTTAGTGCACGACTAAAAAGAAAATGCAGATTATCGGGTCGCTAATTCTCGGCATGATAATCACAGTTCTGGCAGTGGCGTTGATGATTGTCTACGTCATCGCGTTCATCATTGGAATCGGCTGGTTGGGCCAAAAACTCGAGTCTCTCAAAAACGTCTGGAAACAAAAAAAACCGGCAAGCCCGCGAGTGCGGTCGAACAGCTGATCGGAACTGTGCCGAATGGACCGGCAGCGGTCTAAAAGCCGCTTAAGGAACCCTTCCCGGTATAAAATTGATTCCGTCGGTTCGCCGACCAGCGAGGCAACGCAGTATTGTTGGAATGCGGCGATCTCGACGTTGGAAAATAACCAGCTAGAGCTATTCAGATGCCATCGTCTGGAATATCGGATTGAGTTTCGAGCCAGAGGAGCCGGCGTTTGAGGATGAGGCGCACATGATCAAAGCTTGGGACGCTGATGGGCACGTATCCGAATCCGAAGTAACCTTTTCGGAAAAATATTGGGATCCTGAATTGAACGATCGCCGACCCAGAATTATCGAGACCGGTCCGGACGGGCCGCTTTACTGGATGATCGATACGCGTTCTTTCCCCGTGCGCAGCGGACCGTATCAACAGGCCGGATTTCCCCTCAGCAAAAACGGTGTTCCGGCGAAAATCACGCCGGGAATCAGCTCTCATGATCCCGTAGAGAGCGCGGAAATGCGCTCGGTCAAAGCGCGGCTAGAACAACTGGATCGCGAGCATACCGAGCTGCAAGTGATTTATCCCACGATGTTTCTCTCTTATCCGATCACTTACGATCGAGCCTTAGCGGTGGCAATGATGCGCGCCTATAATAGCTGGATCGCCGATCTGACGGCCCAATGTCCAGAGCGACTGAAGTGGGTGGTCGTGATCGATCCCGTCGATCCGCAGGCGTCCGTTGGGGAAATCGAGCGCGGCAAGGAGCGCGGCGCAGTGGCCGTAATGCTGCTCGGTGTGACGGGAGATGTACGCATCGATGATCCGCCGATGGAGCCGATTTGGGCCGCGGCGAACGATGTCGGTCTTGCGGTCGCGGTGCACACGGGCCACAGTTTCCGCGCCCTCGGCCAAGTGAACGACACGCATCACGACAAGACCGCGATTTCCTTCTGGCTGACGGTGCAATTTGCGTTTCACCGCGTGATCTCGAAAGGAATTGCGGATCGATACCCAAATTTGCGCATTGCGTTTCTCGAAGCGGGCTGCTCGTGGGTGCCCGCCTTAGTGGAGCGAATCGAAGAATACAGCGGCTTTCCCGGCGCGCGTGCCGGCGTCGATTTTCATCGGGGCTATACCGGCAAGCACTTCCCCAAAGAGTACATCGAGCGCGGACAGATTTATTTCGGCTTCGAGGTCGATGAAAAATTACTGCCGTTCGCCATTGAAGAGTTCGGCGATGACTGCTGGGTTTACGGCTCGGATATCCCACACGGAGACCGGCTTTACGGCGCGGTCGATGTGTTTCTGAAGAGAACCGATATCACGGAAAAGCGCAAGCGCAAGCTGCTCGTCGACAACACCGCGCGCTTTTACGGGATCTAAGTTCAGGATGCCACGAGTTTAAGTTCTACCGTCCGCGAGCAATAATCTCGCTGGAATGGCATGTTTCTTATCAGCACGCGCAAACGCAATCCCGATAAGAGCTTCGGGCACGAACGAATGCTGAAGGGCCAGTATGCGGTGTACGAATTTTTCAAGTCATCCGACGGTAAGGGCGCTCAAGAGAAAACGTTGGAAGCTATTCCAGTAGATAAGGACATGCTGCTCCTCGTACATGGGTTCAACAATGATTTCGACGAGGTGACCGGTGCCTATCTCGATTTCGAGCGGAGAATTCGGGCGGTTGGATACAAAGGCAATATCATGGGATTTACTTGGCCGAGCTACGGCGAGTGGTTCCAGTATTTCGGCGACGTCGGGCAGGTCGAGTATGCCGCGTTCGGCTTTTTAAATTTTGTCCTGGCTTTTCGTCCGTTCCTTGGCGAAAACAAGTTTCACATCAATACCCACAGCATGGGCGCCCATCTGCTCATTCGCGCCTTAGCCGCTTATTCGCGTATCGATGCTATTGAAGAAGCCGTGCCGGGTCGTTTTCTCGTCGATGAGATGACCTTTTTTGCCGCCGATGTGAGTAATGAAATTCTTCAGAAGGGAGAAGACGGAAACATCGCGGTCACCGAAGCGAGTCGCCTGACGTCCTATTTTTCGTACAAGGATCCGATTCTGAGCATTTCGCAAGTGATCAATCGTGAGGGTCGTTTAGGGCTAGCCGGAGCGGAACGACCGAGCCGATTGCCGAAGAATGCATTTCAGATTGATTGCAATACATTGATCGAGTCTCATTCGGCTTACCGCGACAGCGCTGATGTCATGGAGGATCTGGCGGAAGTCCTCAATGGAAGCCCGGCAAACGAGATCGAAGACCGGCGACCCACCGGCGACAAGAACACATTCGCGATCGGCCCGGAGGAAGAGGATCTCGATGGAGACGACGAGTAACGCGCATGTTTAGCTTCTGCTGCGCAGTACGAGTCTCATCTGCTGCCACAAAAGCATGTAACGAAGTGAAATACTCTTTCACTTGCCGCTGCTGTGTCAGTGATTGCATTGGCGCGGCGGGCTGCTCAAAGAGATTAGAGGAGACATGCGTGAACAGCGTCATCATATCCGTCCGATCATGACCGTAATATCCGCACGAGCACGAACGCGAATTGACCCGCGGCAATGAGCGCATCCTTCGCCATGCCCACGGCAATCGGCGGGAAAATTCATTCAGCAAGCTGCTGCTCAATGCGTTTGGCCAACTCGGCAGGGGAGGCCATGGCCAGCGACAGCGGTATCATGAAAGCGCTGATCACGATGAGTCCCCAGATAGCCGCGGAGTAATTGCCGTGCAGGTCGAAGATCATCCCCATCACCATGGGACCGACGACCCCGGCGGCGATCGGCCCTCCCTGTAAAAGTCCCAAGACTTTTCCGATCGCCCGAGTGCCGAACATAATACTTCCCACCGTGCCACGCATCGGCACAAGGCAACCGAAGCTGACGCCGAACAAGAGCGCGAACGGCACCGTTTCTAGAACCGATTTAGCGCCCAAGACCTGCAGATACAAAAGGCCAAAACCCATCATTGCGGCGACGACGGCGAGTACGAAGCGATAATCGACGCGGTCGAGCAGATACCCGCCGCCGATCCGCCCAATACCGCTGATGATGAAGACCATCGACATGACTACGGCCGCCCACGCGGCGCTCAGCCCGATGTCTTGCTGGAAATAGGGAATCATGTGGCCTTGCACGGCCGAGTTTATCGCGAACGTGCCGGACAAATAGCTCGTGAAGAGCCAGAACTCTTTCGTATGGAGCACGGCGCGAAACGTGAGCCCCGCATCTGCCCGGCGGAGCGACTGAGCGGATGCGTTCTCCCCGGAGCGGCCGTCCGGCGGGTCGCCATCCGGCCGCAAGCCGTAGGGCTCGGGCCGATCGCGCACGATCATGCTGAGTAGAGTGACACCAAGTAAAACCAAGGCGCCGTAAGCGAAGAGGACGACGCGCCATCCGTATGCCGCCTCGATATGGGTGTTCAATATTACGAGCGGCGAACCGAAAATCGGACCGGTCACGGCCAGTCCGGTCGCCAGACCGCGTTGGCGACGAAACCAGCGCGAGATAATCACCGGCCAAGTG
>JBIOXP010000568.1:0-6082 GCA_044869705.1 Binatia bacterium
GAGTGCGAAAAGAACCGGCATTTCGATGACGTCAACGCCAACGGGCTGGCTTTGCAAATGCCGTTTCTCCAGCTCCCGCTTGATTTTTTTCGCCACGTCGGTGGCCAAGGCCGACTCGGGATTTGTCGCCCCGCGCAAAGTCGAGATCCCAGCTCGCGAGCGCTCGCCAAGCCACGGACAATAAATCTGATGATGGCGCGCCGCCGAGCCAAAATCCCACAAAATCGGCTCGTCTTCTTGTGGCAAAAGCGAGAAGCGTACGAGTTTGTCCATCGCCCAAGTGCCGATATGGGTTGCCGTGATGTAGCGAATATTGTTCATGTCGAAACAGAGAAGCGCGCCCAGTTCGGACTTTTTGAGCGCGACCTTGATGCGATCAAGACGTTCCCGCCGCAGTCGGTCGATGTTGACCCGCTCTTCCCAATCGACGGCCATCAGGCCGTAGGTCTTGAGGCCCATAAACAAACCTCCCGGTTCGAGCCGTTCAAACTTCCGATCTTAATTTCCGGAAGCGGCTCGAACCGTTTGAACTAATTGAACGTCCTCACGATTTATTGCACAACGTCTTCGCCATCGCAGCCACTGCATCGGGCGTGGGCACGGTCTGATCTTCGAGCACGGGCGAAAATGGTACCGGCACATCCATCGCTCCCATGCGCCTGACCGGCGCATCGAGATAATAAAAACCGCCTTCCGCGATCACCGCTGCGATTTCTGCGCTTACGCCGTAACTTTCATATCCTTCATCGATAACAATCGCGCGGCTGGTTTTTCTGACGGATGCGATCAAAGTTTCTTTGTCGAGCGGCACTGTGCTCCTGACGTCGATAACTTCCGCGTTAATATCGGCGTCCTGCAAATTTTCCGCGGCTTGCAGTGCGACCTGCACCATGCTGCTGGTCGCTACGAAGGTAATATCCGTGCCGGCGCGCTTGACATCGGCGACCCCAAGCGGAATCGTGTATTCCTCTTCGGGCACCGGACCTTTCAACTGATACATCATTTTGTCTTCGAAAAAGACCACCGGATTATCATCCCGGATGGCGCTTTTGAGCAGACCCTTTGCGTCATACGGTGTCGCGGGCACGACCACTTTCAATCCCGGAATATGACTCACCCAAGCATGGAGACTCTGGCTGTGTTGCGCGGCAGAACGACGGGTGGCTCCTAGAGTTGTCCGCAACACCAGCGGGACTTTGAGCTTGCCGCCTGACATGTAACGCGTTTTCGCCGCCTGGTTCACCAGTTGATCCATGGTGAGAGTCAGAAAATCGCCGAACATAATGTCGACCACCGGGCGCATGCCGGTCATTGCGGCGCCGACGCCGATCCCGGTGATGCCCGCCTCTGAAATCGGAGAATCGATCACCCGACCGGGGCCGAATTCTTTCACCAGTCCCGAAAGGACCTTGAAGGGCGTCCCCGCCTCGGCGACATCTTCGCCAATGATGAACACGGTTGGATCGCGGCGCATCTCCTCTGCGAGGGCTTCATTGATTGCTTGAGCAAAGGTAATCTGCCTGTTTTTCGTTTCGGAAACCGAGCGGTTGTCGCTGCTAACTTTCATTGAACCTAGCTATCGCTAAAGCGCGATCGCTTTAGATCGCCGATTAAGTCACAAGTTGAAAAGCCCAGCCGATCAAGCGAAGACATGCTCTCTGACTTCCTCGATTTCCGGATAGGGTGCTTCCAAGGCGGCCGTTACGGCACGCTTTATATCCGCTGCAATCGCGCTTTCGGTCCGCGCGAGCGAGCTACGATCGGCCAGTTTATTCTTGAGCAGCCAATGGGCGAGTATTTGGACGGGATCACGTTGGCTTTTCCATTCCTCTTCTTCTTGTTTCGACCGATAATAAGCTCGATCAATGTCTCCCACGTGATGGCCGTGAAAACGGTAGGTATTACACAGGATAAAGCTCGGCCCCTCGCCTCGGCGTGCTTTCCCGACCGACTTGACCGCGGCTTCATGTACGGTTTTAACGTCTTGCCCGTCAATCGCTTTGGTCCGAATTCCAAACGCTTCGGCTCGGGCGGTTAACGACCCGGCGGTGGTCTCGCTGTAATGCGTGTACTCATTATACTGGTTATTTTCACAGACGTAGATCACCGGCAGCTTCCAGAGCGCCGCCATGTTCATCGACTCATAGAGGAGTCCTTGACCTAAAGCGCCATCGCCAAAAAAACAAACCGCAACCTGCTCGGTGCCGCGCATTCGGGCCGACAACGCCGCGCCCGTGGCAATGCCCGTGCTGCCGCCGACAATCGCATTGGCGCCGAGATTGCCGCTTTCTTGATCTGCGATATGCATCGATCCGCCTTTGCCGCGACAATAGCCAGTAGCCTTGCCCAGGAGTTCGGCAAACATATTGTCGAGTTTAGCGCCCTTGGCGATGCAATGGCCGTGACCGCGATGAGTGCTGGTGATGTAGTCGGTTTGCCTGAGTGCTTCGCAGACACCCACTGCGACTGCTTCCTCGCCGATGTAAAGGTGAGCCAGCCCCGGCATCTTGGCGCCGAGATATAGCTGGTTGACCTCTTCCTCGAAGAGCCGGATTTTGAGCATCTGCCGATAAAAATGCAGCCAACGCTCGTCGCGGACGGAGGCGGTGTTGGAACCGGTGGTCCTTTTACTCTTTTTGGTTTTGACCATCAGAGTTGCAGAGCGACGAATCGGGTCGATGGAGTGATGGAGTGCTGGAGTACTGGATATTCCAGACCCATCACTCCACCACTCCTTTACTCCAGTATTCCAGTCTTTTTTCCCGCCATACGCGCCAAAGCTTCAAAGATGATGGCAAAATCTTTTTTCGCCAAACCCATGGCGCGGGCGGTGGTAAGCATCTCGTTCGTGATGGCCGTGGTGGGCAGCGGGACATCAAGCTGGCGGCCCATTTCCAAGGCGAGCAACAAATCTTTTTGCATCATATTGACGTCAAAAATTGCTTCATCGGGCATCTTCAATACAAACGGGCCGCGGTATTTCACCATCGGCGAGGCCATGACGCTGTTGAGAAGCACTTCGACGGCGGTCTCACGCGTGATGCCGCTCTTTTCCGCCAGAAGCAAACCTTCGCTGAATGCCAGCATCTGCACCGCAAGGCTCAAGTTAGTGGCGATTTTCATCGATGCCGCCAAGCCATGGCCGCCAACGTAGGTCGCCTTTGGGCCGATGGCTTGGAGATAGGGCAGGACTCTTTGAAAAATTTCTTTTTTGCCGCCAACCATGAATGACAGCTTGCCTTCGTCCAAGGTGATCGAACTACCCGACACCGGCGCATCGAGCATGTCGGCGGCTTTGCTTTCAACCTGTTGAGCCAGCTCGCGGATTGCGGCCGGACTCACGGTGCTCATCTCGATGTAGATTTTTCCGCTGCTCAGTCCGGCGAGAATCCCGTCCTTACCTTCGGTGACCGCGCGCAGGGCATGGTTATTGGCGATCATGGAAAATACAATATCCGACAATTCCGTTACCGCCCGCGGACTGTCAGCCCAGCTCATTCCAGCTTCGAGAAGGGATTGCGCCTTTTCTCTGGTGCGGTTGTATCCCGTAACCGCGTGACCGGCGCCAAGAAGACGCCGAGCCATTCGGCTACCCATTACCCCTAGACCGACAAAGCCTAGTTTTGTCGTAAGCGTCTCCTCCGGAAGGCAGCTGATCGTTTAGGGTAATTCTATAGCGACTTTTTCCGACGCGGGATAGAGCCGGCGGATTCGCTTTTTGGCGGAATCACCGTCAAAACACGCTCGACAGGGAACGGCATTAGAGCTCACGGTCAGGAACCAGTTGGGTTTTTTCATGTGCTGCCGCGAGATTGAGCACTTCGATGAGCTTCTCGTATTTGGCGGGCTTGGTGAGATGCGCATCAAATCCCGCTTCCTTGGTGCGCTGCTGATCGAGGTGATGTCCCCAGCCGGAAAGCGCCACCAAGAACATGCGCTTTCCCCAGGGCTGCTCGCGGATGATACGGGCAGCTTCATAGCCGCTGAGCTTTGGCATCGAAATGTCGAGTACAACGACCTCTGGACGGAACTGCGCAGCCGCTTCGAGCGCTTCCATCCCATCTCGGGCAATCTGTACTACGTTGCCGTCTTGGCGCAGGAGGCGCGCGAGAATTTCGGCGGATTGGGGAAAATCGTCAGCCACTAGGACGCGCCGGCCCGAGCGGCTGACAATGCGACCGTTTTCACGGGGCAGTTCACCATCATGCGATGCCAAAACTTCGGGCACGACCATGAGATGAACTGTAAATTCGCTACCTCGGCTCAAGCCATCACTCCGGACTTCTACTTTGCCGCCATGCATCTCGACGAGCCGCTGCACCAGCGTCAAACCCAGCCCAAGTCCACCTTCCGCCCGGGTGAAGGAACGGTCGACCTGGTAGAATAATTCGAACAAGCGCGGGAGGTCTTCGATGGCAACGCCAATCCCCGTGTCCTTTACTCGCACCACCACCGAATCACCTGCGTGTTCGGCACTCAACCAGATCTGACCGCCGTTCGGAGTGTACTTCGCCGCATTGTTCAACAGGTTGGCGAATACTTGTGTGAGCCTCACTCGGTCCGCATCGACGTAAACAGATGAGTCCGAGGCTGTAAAAGTAAGTTGATGACCGCGCTGTTCGATGATCGGCCGGCTCGCTTCCACAGCGGCATGGATGACTTCGATCAAATTCAGCCGCTCCTTTTGGAGCTCCAATTTGTCGCGCGTGATTCGACTGACGTCGAACAGATCATCCGTCAAATGGGTGAGATAATTCACCTGTCTTTCGATGATATCCTGTCCCCACCGCGGGTCATGTTCGGGAGATGCCGGCGTATTTTGCAGCGCAGTGACATTGCGAATCAGCGAGAGTGGGTTACGCAGCTCATGCGCCAATGTCGCCAAGAACTCATCTTTGCGCCGATCCGCATCGCGTAAAGCGGCGTCGCTTTCGCGCAGAACTTTGTCGAGTCGCAACTTTTCTACCGCCAACCAGGTTCGCTCAGCGACGATATTCATCAGACTGCTTTCCCGTTCCGTCCACTCGTGAGGCCCATGGTTCGCGACCAGCAGGACAGCCAGAACTCGGTCGTCCCGAGTGACCGGCGTGACCGCGCAGGCACGAATACTCGCCGCTTCATAGCTCATGCGATGATCGGTCGCACGCGGGTCGGCTTCAATGTCGGAGATTGCGACGACTCGGTTGGCATTCACGCGTTCCTTGATCAGCGCACTCAATGCATCGCCGAGGGAACTCCCGAGCAGAGATGGCAGGTGTCGATGATAGTCGCGGAGCTGCACTAGCCGGCCGGTGTCTCCCGCGAGCTCGAAGAAAGCGCAACGACTCAGTTTCAGATGCTCGCCAAAAGCTACGGCGACAGACCAAAGAAGCTCGTCTGCATCGGCGGCAAAACGTATGGCTTCACCAAGGTCGAGCAGAAAAAGTGTATCCGACTCGGCTTGCTTGCGTAGCGTAACATCGCGCACTGCGATATTGACTCCGATCCTCGCCCCGTCCTGATTCTGCACAGGGTAATAACTATACAAAGTATAGAGGAGCTGTCGCGCACCGATAGTTGAGCTGCTCTGCAATTCTTCCTCGATAACCGGCTTACCCGTATGGAGTACCCGTTGGCAATCCGCCTCCACTTTGGCGGCGATCTCGGGAACCGCTTCACGGATTGTTTTGCCCAGAAAAAAATCGGGCGAGGCGCCATAAAATTCGGCGAGTGCATTGTTCACGGATACAAAGCGTAAATCTCGATCCACGAAACACAAACCCACCGGAGCCGAGGCGTAGATTGTATTGAGCTGCGCCAGTCGCTCATTGGCTACCCGTTCATTCTCGCGGACAGTTTTCTGCATACGCCGGTGGCGTGAGACTGAAATCACCAAGATCCAAAGCATTACCAGTGCGACACCGTGGTTGAGGAGATGACGCGCAGGGCGTGTTTGAGAAAAGACGACCAACGAAACGAGCTCATACAACATCAACGACGTGCAGAGCCCTGCCACCATCACACGGTCACGAGTTCGAGGCAGGCCGATGACGACAACAAGACTGACGATATAATAGACGGGAAGAACCAACCCATTCGGCGC
>JBIOXP010000569.1:0-15005 GCA_044869705.1 Binatia bacterium
ATTGACCCGTCACGAACAGGGTGCGGCTCATATGGCGGAAGGCTACGCCAAGGCTACGGGCAGAGCCGGCGTCGTGTTGGTCACCTCCGGTCCGGGTATGACAAACATCGTCACGGGTCTTGCCGACGCCTATATGGACTCCGTTCCACTGGTTGCATTTACCGGTCAAGTTTCAACCGACCTCATCGGCAATGATGCATTTCAAGAGGCGGATAACGTCGGCATCAGCCGGCCCTGCACAAAACACAACGTGCTCGTGAAAGACGTCAACGATTTGGCGCAAACCATTAAGGAGGCCTTCTACATCGCAACAAGCGGCAGGCCGGGTCCGGTACTAGTGGATATCCCGAAAGACGTCAGCACTTCAAAGGCGGAATTTAAGTATCCGGAAAAAGTCAATCTGCGCGGCTACAATCCGACGGTCGGTGGTAACAAGAACCAGATCAGGCAAGCTGCCGAAGAAATCCTGAAATCGAAGAAACCCATTATTTATGTCGGCGGCGGGGCGGTTTTTTCCGATGCGGCGCAAGAGATTTTCGAGCTCGCGGAAATTACCCAAATTCCGGTGACGATGACGTTGATGGGCCTCGGTAGTTTTCCTGGCCATCATCCGTTGTCACTGGGGATGCTCGGCATGCACGGTGGCTATTGGACGAACATGGCGATGCATCACGCCGATCTCCTGATCGCCGTGGGTGCGCGCTTTGATGATCGCGTCACCGGCAAGCTTTCTGAGTTTTGCCCGGAGGCGCGCGTCATTCACATCGATATCGATCCGACTTCCATCAAGAAAACTTTTCATGCGCATATTCCGATTGTCGGTGATGTGAAGGCCGTCTTGCGCCAATTGAACGTGATTTTACAATCGCTGGACGGTAACTCTGCGCAGATTGCCGCGCAACGAAAGCCATGGGTTCAGCAGATCGAGGACTGGAAGCGCGCCCATCCGCTCCTTTACAAACAGGACGATAAGGTCATCAAACCGCAATTCGTCGTTGAAAAACTTTACAACCTGACGAGACACGAAGCCATTGTCGCGACCGATGTCGGTCAACATCAGATGTTTGCGGCGCAATACTTCAAGGGTAGCCGGCCACGGACCTGGTTGACCTCGGGTGGACTTGGCACCATGGGTTTCGGGTTTCCGGCAGCCATCGGTGCGCAGATCGCATTTCCCGATCGGCAAGTCGTCTGCATCACAAGCGAAGGTAGTTTTCAGATGAACCTGCAGGAGTTGGCGGTAGCGGCTGAGCGCAAATTACCCGTGAAAATTGTTTTGCTCAACAACGGAGTTCACGGCATGGTGCGGCAGTGGCAGGACCTCTTCTATGAAGGGCGCTATTCCGCGAGTGTCCTCGGCACTTTGCCGGATTTTGTGAAATTGGCGGAGGCCTATGGGATTCCTGGATTGCGCGCCGTCAAGCCCGCTGAAGTGGAGCCGGTCTTGAAAGAAGGACTCAAGCAAAAAGGACCGGTTCTCATGGACCTTCATACCGATCCTTATGAAAACTGCTATCCGATGATCCCGGCCGGCGGAGCGCAGCACCAGATGATGCTCGAGGATCCACCGGAGCTCAAGGTTGCGAAAAAAGGCGGAGCACACAAGAGAAAGGTCGATGAGGGGGAGGGCGTACTTCCTGCCTGATGATTTTCGCGAATGGAACATATCATATCGGTCCTTGTGGAGAACAAATTCGGCGTTCTCGCTCGAGTTGCGGGGCTGTTTAGCGCCCGCGGGTACAATATAGAAAGCTTATCCGTCGCTCCAACGCTAGACCCGACCACTTCAATGATCACGATCGTCACCGTCGGCGACGATCGGATCATCGAGCAAATCATGAAGCAGCTCAACAAAGTGGTTGAGGTGCTGAAAGTCGTCGATTTGACGGAAACTCATTTTCTCGATCGGGAGACCGCGCTCATCAAAGTTCACACCAAACCTGAGCATCGCGACGAAGCGATTCGGCTCGCGGAGATTTTTCGCGCCAAGATCGTCGATTCGTCAGCGAACACGTATACCATCGAAATTACCGGCGATGTCGACAAAGTCGAAGCGATGATCAACATGCTCAAGCCACTCGGGATCAAAGACTTGGTCCGCACCGGTCGGATCGCGATCTCCCGCGAAACTACGCGCACCGCCTCACCGAGGCGTGAGCCCGCGCTATTAAAAAGCTAAATTGCCAGAGGTCTACGGGAGGTGTTCCCGTCGGAATCAGACGGGGGACGCCTCGCCGCAGAGCTCCGAGCAACGTCAACCAACGTGCAGCCGTGAATTTCGTCCTCCCGTCATTGAGCAAGCTGAAGATTGCGAAGGGCGCAAGGGTAGGAGCTTCATGTAAACTCTATCGGTTATACTTTCTAAATAGGCGTGCGAGGGGTTGGTTTGACTTGCCTCTGCACGCTCGGCATATTAGAAGTTCCGCCATAGGAGAATTTAGCGAATGCAAGTCTATTACGATCGAGACGCCGATCTCAGCGTTCTTAGAGGCAAGAAGATCGCGGTGCTCGGATACGGCAGTCAAGGCCATGCCCATGCCAACAATCTCCGTGACTCTGGCCTTGAAGTTATGGTGGGTCTCAAACACGGCAGTAGTTCGTGGCCGAAGGCTGAAAATGCGGGCCTAAAAGTATTGCAAACCGCTGAAGCTGCTGCGGCGGCGGATATCATCATGATTTTGTTGCCTGATGAACTACAAGGCGAAGCTTACGAAAAAGAAATCAAGCCCGGACTCAAGACAGGCAACTACCTCGCGTTTGGGCACGGTTTTAACATCCACTTTAAACGGATCGTGCCGCCACCGAATGTCAATGTCTTCATGATCGCGCCTAAAGGGCCGGGTCACTTGGTGCGCAGCGAATATCAAAAGGGCCGTGGCGTCCCTTGTCTCCTCGCGTTACAACAAGACCCGAGCGGAGATACAAAGAAAGTTGGCTTGGCTTACGGCAGCGCAATCGGGGGCGCCAGAGCGGCGGTGATCGAAACGACTTTCAAGGACGAAACCGAAACCGATCTTTTTGGCGAGCAATCGGTTCTCTGTGGCGGCCTGTGCGCGTTGATTCAAGCTGGCTATGAAACCCTGGTCAATGCGGGTTATCCGCCGGAGATGGCTTACTTTGAATGCGTTCACGAGGTTAAGCTGATCGTAGATTTGATCTATGAGGGAGGTTTGACCAACATGCGTTACTCGATCAGCAATACCGCGGAATACGGCGATTTGACTCGGGGAAAAAGGGTGATCGGACCCGAGGTGCGCCAGGCGATGCAGCAGATTCTCAAAGACATTCAGTCGGGTAAATTTGCCGAGGAATGGATCAATGAATACAGATGCGGCATGCCGCATTTCACCGAATTGCGCAAAGAAGCGGCAAATCATCCCCTGGAGAAGGTCGGCGCAAGCTTGCGTGCGATGATGCCTTGGTTGGCGCAGAATCGATTGGTGGATAAGAGCAGGAATTGATTGCTGCTGCATTCGGCTTAGGATCGTGCCATCGTGAACACGGATGAAGATTGCACGCGAAGGTTATCCGCTGATCCTAGCGACGGCGGCGTTTACCATTTTGGCTTTTATCTTTGCTGGCAAACCCATCGGCCTATTTCTGTTGCTCGTGACGTTAGCGGTGGCCGGTTTTTTTCGCGATCCGGACCGGCTTATTCCGACCGGAGAAGGGCTGATTGTTTCTCCCGCTGATGGCAGAGTCGTGAGCATCGTAAGCATTAAAACGGATTCAAACTCAGGCACAACGGCGACACGAGTGAGTATCTTTCTTTCGCCACTAGACGTGCACATCAACCGTGTTCCGATTACAGGCAAGGTTGAACAAGTTAACTATCAACCTGGACAATTCTTGGCCGCCTATAAAGACGAAGCCTCGAGCCGAAACGAGCAAAATACCGTCGAATTGGCGGATGAGCGAGGCAGACGGTTACAAGTGGTGCAAGTGGCCGGGGTGGTAGCGCGGCGCATCATATCGCGGCTTTATCAAGGGCAGCAGGTTCATTGCGGCGAGCGCTTTGGACTCATTATGTTTGGCTCCCGAACCGATACCTATTTGCCGGAAGAGTGTAAAATCGATGTGGTCGAAGGGCAGCGGGTCAGGGGAGGAGAGACGATCTTGGCGAGGTTTGTATGACCGCGATGAACTCTCAAGAGCCCGATCTGATTCCAGAGAGCGGCAAAGTTCGCCTGCTCCGGCGCCGGCCTCGTCAGCAGCGCCTTCCCTTACGACACCGGATGCCCAAGGACAAGCTCCGACGCGGCGTTTACTTGATCCCGAGCTTGTTCACCGCGGGCAATCTGATGTGCGGTTTCTTCTCGATTATCGCGACGTTTGGCGGTGATTACGTCAATGCCGCACTGTTAATCCTGTTGGCAAACGTTTTCGACGGCATCGATGGTTATGCCGCGCGCCTGACGCGCACGACCAGTCAGTTTGGCGTGGAGTTCGATTCTCTTGCCGACGTAGTGTCGTTCGGCGTTGCACCAGCGGTTCTGGTCTATCTCTGGGCGTTGGTGCCATGGGAAACATGGGGTTGGCTTGCGGCATGTACCTACGTCGTCTGCGGAGCGCTCAGGCTGTCGCGTTTCAACGTGCAGGCCGTCGGTGTTTCGAAGGGCCAGTTTGTCGGACTGCCGATTCCCGCAGCGGCGCAAATGATTACCTCCACGGTCGTACTGTACTACTATTTGGGTGGCGCAGGGTCGCCGAGCAGGCACTTGACCCTTCTACTCGTGATTTATGGGCTTGCCGCCTTGATGGTGAGCAATATTCCATATTTCAGTCTCAAGAACACCGATCTTAAAAAGCGCCATCCGGTTTGGATGTTGGTTTCCGGTTTCATTTTGATTACACTGATCATCGCCGAACGACACCTTATGTTCTTTACGATCGTCTTATTGTACACGTTATCTGGTCCTCTGTTATGGTGCTTAGGCACACCTAAGCGCCGACGGGAGAGGAGACGGGAGGCGGCACACTCTATGCCGTGAGATTCCGGCTCTGTCTAAGATGAAGTACTCCCGTTGGCTCTGCCGCGGGAGTTTTTGTTTCTGGGGCAGGCCAGCGGATCAACCTCGAGGGATAACCAAATGACAAAAGGTGAGAGTCAAAACGTAGTACAAATTTTCGATACAACGCTGCGCGATGGCGAGCAGTCGCCAGGCGCGAGCATGACAGCGGAGCAAAAAGTAATTATCGCTCGGCAGTTGGAAAAACTTGGTGTCGACGTCATCGAGGCGGGGTTCGCCGCGTCTTCGGAGGGCGATTTTGAGTCGGTTCGAAAAGTTTCTCGGGAATTGAGCCGGCCCCGTATCGTCAGTTTGGCGCGCGCACAGGACGGGGACATCGAGCGCGCTTTGAAAGCGGTCGAACCGGCGAAGAACCCAGGAATTCACACGTTTATTGCGACATCCGATATTCATTTGACACACAAGTTGAGAATGAACCGCGAGCAGGTGCTGGAAGCCGCTGTTAAAGCGGTCGCGAAAGCTAGGCAACATACGGATTACGTCGAGTTCTCGGCTGAAGATGCCTCGCGTACTGATCCGGAGTTCTTGATGCAGATCTTTCGGGAAGTGATTCGTGCCGGCGCTAAGGTGATCAATGTTCCGGATACGACCGGTTACGCGATTCCGTCGGAGTTCGGCAGTTTGATCGCGAATCTGATCGAGCGCACGGCCGGCGGCGATCGGGTCATTTGGAGCGCCCATTGTCATAATGACCTCGGCCTCGCTGTGGCTAATTCTCTCGCCGCCGTGCATAACGGCGCGCGCCAGATCGAATGTACGATCAACGGCATCGGCGAGCGTGCCGGCAATACCTCGCTCGAGGAAGTCGTGATGGCGCTCCGCACGCGAAAAAACTATCTTGATCTCGACACCCACGTCATCAGCGAGCAGCTCTATCCAACTTCGCGGCTGGTTTCGCAGGTCACCGGGATTCCCATTCCGATCAATAAGCCGGTCGTCGGCGACAATGCGTTCGCGCATGAAGCGGGCATTCATCAAGACGGCGTGCTGAAGCACAAACAGACCTACGAAATTATGACGCCGGAGTCGATCGGGATTCCCGGCAATCGCTTGGTCATGGGCAAGCATTCCGGCCGGCACGCGTTTGATGAGCGGCTCAAGTACTTGGGTTTTAGTTTGAGCAAAGAAGACATGAACCGGGCCTTTATGCGGTTCAAGGAGCTCGCCGATAAGAAAAAGAACATTTATGACGAGGATATCGAAGCCATTGTGGCAGAAGAAATTCTCCGCGTGCCGGGCCGGCCCGACAAATTCGAGTTGCTTTATATGAACGTGAATTCGAGCTCGAACGGCATCCCGTCCGCGACGGTGCGGCTCCGCATCGATGGCGGCGAGATCACGGATCACGCATCGGGCGACGGCGTGGTCGATGCCTGTTATAAGGTCATCACCAAAATGACCGGCTCGCAGGCGCAGCTCGTGCGCTACTCAGTGAATGCCATCACCGGTGGGACCGACGCCCAAGGCGAAGTGTCTTGCGTTGTCGAAGATGAGGGCGTTCGCGTATCGGGTCAGGGAGCGCACACCGACATCATCATGGCGAGCGCGTTGGCTTACATCAACGCACTCAATAAACTGGCAGGCCGTAAACATTACCAGCAAGAAGTGGAGAGACAGGGGCCATGACCTACAAAATCGCGGTTCTCCCCGGCGATGGCATCGGGCCCGAGGTGATGAGCGAGGGAACTCAGGTCCTCAGACAGGTGGCTAATCGATACGGTTTTTCAGTGGAGCTGGAAGAGGGCATTGTCGGCGGTGCCTCCATCGATGCGCACGGTAAACCGCTCATCGATTCGGTGCTCAACCTAACAAAAAAAAGCGACGCTGTTTTGCTTGGTGCTATGGGCGGTCCAAAATGGGATGGCCTCGACTATTCGATTCGACCTGAGAGAGCGTTGCTGGGCTTGCGCCAAGAGCTCGGACTGTTCGCCAATCTGCGCCCGGTGAAGCTGTTTTCAGCGCTCGCGTCAGCGTCGTCGTTGAAGCGTGAAGTGGTTGAAGGGACAGATCTCCTGGTCGTGCGCGAGCTTACCGGAGGAATTTATTTCGGGCAGCCCAAAGGTGTGACAAAGCTGCCCGACGGCACCGAGCGCGGCGTCAATACGGAAGTTTACACCACGCCCGAGATCGAACGGATCGCACACGTGGCTTTTCAAGCGGCGCTCAAGCGGCGCAAAAAACTGACATCGGTCGACAAAGCAAATGTGCTCGAGGTCACGGAACTCTGGCGTAAAGTCGTGACGCGCATTCACAAGGTCGAGGGTTATGCGGGTGTGCAACTGGAGCACATGCTGGTCGACAACTGCGCCATGCAGTTGATCAGGAATCCGAGGCAGTTCGATGTGGTCGTGACCACCAATATGTTCGGCGACATTTTGAGCGACGAGGCCGCGATGCTCACCGGCTCCATTGGCATGCTCCCGTCCGCGAGCTTGGGCGGTAAGGTGGGCATGTACGAGCCCGTGCATGGAACGGCGCCGGATATTATGGGTCAGGATAAGGCCAATCCCTTGGCAACCATCTTGAGCGTGGCGCTAATGTTGCGGCATTCGTTCGATCAAGCCGAGGCGGCGGATCGTATCGAAAAAGCCGTCGAGGAAGTGTTGAATCAAGGCTGGCGCACTGCCGATATTCACGACTCAGGCGGTAAAGTGGTCGGCTGCCGCGAAATGGGACGGTTGGTGCGTGAAAAAATCGATCATCGAGGATAATCGATCAGGACGGTTTCGAAATCGACGCTGTCGATCTGCGTCTACGGTTTATGAACGACTGCTGAGAACTTGATGAAAAAAGAAAAATACAATGTCGCCGTCGTTGGCGCCACCGGCGCCGTCGGCGAGCAGATGCGGGAAGTTTTGGAGGAGCGCGAATTTCCCGTCGGTGATTTGCGACTGCTCGCCTCCGAAAGATCCGCGGGCCAGTTTCTTCCGTTCAATGGCAGACAAATCCGGGTGGAAGTTTTAGATGAGGATTCGTTTGACGGCATCGATATTGGGCTTTTTTCCGCGGGAGGCGCCATCAGCTCCAAGTTCGCGCCCATCGCGGTGACATCCGGCGCCGTGGTCGTCGATAACACGGGATTTTTTCGCATGGAGCCCGACGTTCCATTGGTTGTGCCCGAGGTAAACGCGAAAGAAATCGCGCATTTCAGGAGCCGCGGCATTATTGCCAACCCGAACTGTTCGACCATTCAGATGGTCGTTGCGCTCAAGCCCATTCATGATGCGGCCCGAATCAAACGAGTGGTGGTCTCAACGTACCAGTCTGTCTCCGGCGCGGGGCGTAAGGCGATGGAGGAATTGAGTCAGCAAGTCGCGGCGCTCTTCAATGGCAAGGAGATCGAAAAAGATAAGTTTCCGCATCAGATCGCTTTCAACTGCATCCCGCATATCGATGCTTTTCTGGAAAATGGTTATACCAAAGAAGAAATGAAAATGATCAACGAGACGCGCAAGATTCTCGGTGAGCCGAATTTGCCGATTACGGCGACGACCGTGCGGGTTCCGGTGTTCTGCAGTCACTCGGAATCGGTGAACGTCGAAACGGTGGTCAAGCTTTCGGCGGCTGAGGCCAAGCAAATTTTACGAGAATCTCCGGGCGTGATTTTGGCTGACGTGCCGGAGGAGAATATCTATCCAATGGCAATCGACGCGGTCGGTAAAGATGCGACTTACGTGGGAAGAATTCGCGAGGATCCATCGGTTGCCAACGGGCTCAATCTTTGGGTCGTCTCCGATAATCTGCGAAAAGGCGCAGCGCTGAACGCCGTGCAGATCGCCGAGATTCTGATTCGCGAGTATCTGTAGGAGCCGCACCGAAGAATAGCAAGCTGCCCCGACAGAAAATTATTCCTGTTCTCAACTTCGCGCTGTCGTGATTTGCTTTAAGAATGAACAGATCTCGCATCGATCGCCATCACGGTGAGTATTGCGTGCAATGCGAGGAAATTTTGTTGTGGTATTTTTGGTTTTTGCGTGGCACCTCATGAATCCGTAGTCGTAGTGAGATTTTATCTAGAACGTTCCGTCGCGCTGCTGTCTGCCTTGCCGCGCCGACAAACCGGAAACTGAAAACTAGCCGTCGTGAATATCAAACTCACCGTTGAGTATGACGGAACGAATTACTGCGGCTGGCAGGCTCAGCCAAACGGGACCTCGATTCAATCGGTTTTGGAAGAAGCGGTCTCGACTTTCCTGGGAGCTCCCACGCGCGTAATCGGCTCGGGCCGCACCGACGCTGGTGTTCATGCGCTCGGTCAAGTGGTGAATTTCTTTAGCGACTGCAAGTTTGAGCTCGATCGGTTGAGACGCGGCTTAAATGCCCTTACGCCGCGGGATATTACAATCAAGGAGGCGGAGATTGTCCCCGACGCTTTCGATGCGCGCCGCGATGGCCGAAGCAGGGTCTATAAATACTATACCCACAATCGTGCAACGCCTTCGCCGTTTTATCGAAACCGCGCCTGGCATGTGCACGAGCGCTTGGCTCTTGAAAGTATGCAGGAAGCGATTGGCTGTCTCGCCGGTGAACATGATTTTTCGTCGTTTCGGGCCGCAGGCTGCGAAGCGGCGCATCCTATCAGGCGGGTTTATCAGAACTCGTTAAAAGAACGCGGTGACTTGTTGATCTACACCATCGAGGCGACGGCATTTCTGCGGCACATGGTGCGAAACATCGTCGGGACGATAGTTGAGGTCGGACGCGGATCGCGGAGCGCGGAATCCATCAAAGAATTGCTCGAAGCACGGGATCGAAGAAAGGCCGGCGTCACAGCGCCTCCGCACGGATTGTTTCTAGTGAAGGTCAATTATTGAGAACCCAATTTTGGTCGGCAGGTTATTGACAGGTTTTTGCTATTTCAGATATCGAACTAACGAGATTGGCACTGATGAGGAGGAATCGCGGACTATGATGCCGCAGCACGATAATTTCTACGACGTCTATTCCAAGGCGCGTAAACTTAAGATCCAATGGCCCGATCATGCGCGCATGGCAGTTGCCTTGGCAGGAAACTTGGAAGCCTGGACGGAAATTCCCAACGCGAAACACCGACGCACACATCACGTCGGCGGTTCGAATCCGATCAAGGAAGACGACGTGATCTCGCAGTATGATTGCCGTACCGCGAGTGAAAATGATTATGGTGGACGAACCGGCGTCTGGCGCATTCTGCGGATCTTGGACAAGCGCGGAGTCAAGGCATCGTTCAATACCAACGCGCTCTGCATCTTACGATACCCTGAAGCCGTCAAGGCAGTGCACGATCGCGGTCATGAAATCGTCGGCCATTCGTATGCCGAAGACATTCAGCTGACTCAGCTGACTGAGGAGCAGGAGCGCGAAGAGATCCGTACCTGTGCGACGATGTTCAAAGATTTTCTCGGCGTCCGACCCACCGGCTGGCTCACTTCAGGCATGCGGCATACGGAACGGACACTGGGCATCCTTGCTGACGAAGGCTTTGCCTGGCATGGCGATGCCGTCAATGACGACAATCCATATCCGGTGAGCATTCACGGCAAAACCATGATTGTTGTGCCTTACAAAAACGCGGTGAGCGGGCTGAACGATACCGGCATGTACCGGCGTGGGATTACCGCGCGGGACGTGTTCAATTCTTTCAAGGATGAATTCGATATTCTCTACGAGGAATCGGCCAATGAACCGAAAATGCTGACCCTGGCGATGCATTGTCAGATGGCCTTCCCCGCGACCGGCAAAGTTTACGACGAATGCATCAAGTACGCTAAATCGTTTCCGGATCTCTGGTTTGCCAAAAGATGCGAGATCGTGGACTGGGTGAAAAGTAAATGCTTATAGGCGCGGAGTGAAGAAGTCATGGAGTATTGGAGTGCTGATCGGGGTCAAACCGATTACTCCAATTGCTCCTAGGAGTTTTCATGTGTGACACAGCGGACGATGGCGTCGGTATTAGCGCTTCCATCCCTGCAGAGTTGAAGTTGCGCAACCGTGGACTTCGGACGGCGGATATTGCCGAGTTGATGCCGTTCGCGCGCCAGCTTGTGAACGCGCGCGAGAACCGCGACAGTCACATCGGTTTCGTCGGCTATAACAAGACACAAGCCGGCAACAAAATCCTGATCGCGATCGATCGCGAATACGACCTGGACGTGCCATACGCCGTTGCGGCTGCGCTCCGTGAGAAGGGCGCGCATGTGGATATCTTAGTAGCCGATATGGGCGATCCGGACCGTATGTTCGACTATACGGACGAGGTCGAAGTCATCATGCGGCGCGAGCCCTGGGACAAAAATCCTCGGCGTTGGGAAGGCATGCCCTACATCGAAGATTTTGCCCTGCGTGCCGGCTATGATTTGTTGATCCACGGCAAAGGCGGTCCGATTCCTAAGACAAACTTTCGCTATGAACAAATTCCTTGGCTGCGGGCCGAGCATTTTTTGCAAGGCTCGACGACATATCCGCTCGATTTACACTTGTTGATCAATAAAAAGACCTGGGATCCGATTTGGGAGTACGGACGGGGCGGGCGCGCTCATCTCACCGATGCCGAGGGCACGGATATCGCTTGGACCTACTGGGACGAGTACTACGACGGCATGCGCTATGGTTTTTCGGCAACGCCGCGTAATGGTCATCTCTTCGGACACCCGGTGCCGCCGCTCATTGCGAAAGAGGATGCCGCCGGAACTGTGGCGGGCACGACCAGTCATTTTTCCAAAGCCTTCCCGCAAGTCAAAGTCGAGCTCGAAGCCGGACAGATCGTGAAGGTTGCCGGCGGGTCAGATTACGGAGATGCCTGGCGAAGCCTATTGGAAGAGAGCCGCGCGACACAATACCCATGCTTTCCACGACCGGGCTTGTTCTACCTTTGGGAAGTTGCGATCGGAACCAATCCTAAAATCATGCGGCCGAGCGGGATAGAGAAACATTCTTCCGGCGGCTTCGAATGGGAGCGGCGACGCTCCGGCGTAATTCACATGGGATTTGGCACCCTCTGGCGCTCTGCGGAAGAAAAATGGGCCGGTGAAAACGGGCTTCTCTATGGCCATCTGCATATCCATTTGCTTTTTCCGACCTTCACGATCTCTACGAAGACCGGGCGCGAGCATACGATCATTCGCCATGGCCGACTCACAGCTTTGGACGATCACGATGTTCGCACGCTGGCCGAGAAGTACGGCGACCCCGACGATCTCCTGCGTGAGGATTGGATTCCACAGATTCCGGGAATTACCTGCGCCGGGTCGTACGATGACTACGCGCGTAATCCGGCCAAATGGATTTACGGTAAGTGAGAATACAGACTGGGCCGCGGAATCTTCGATCGTCGTTCTTCTTTGAGCCCCCCGGTCGGGTTACTTGCAGTCGAACATAGCGGCCGATATGATCCGCCAAAGGAGAGTTTGATGTCCGCAAAGACCCTGTACGATAAGATTTGGCAATCTCACACCGTCGGCACGTTGCCGACCGGTCAGACACAACTTTTCATCGGGCTTCATTTAATCCACGAAATCACTACCGCTCCCGCTTTCGACATGTTACGCGAAGCCGGGATGGATATTGCCTTTCCCCAGCGCACCTTTGCGACCATCGATCACATCGTACCGACCGATTTGCGCCAGCGCCCTTTTCGGGATCCCGAGGCGGAAGAACTGACCCAGGTGCTGGAAAAAAATGTCGCGCAATTCGGCATCGAGTTTTTCGGGTTGGGGAGCATGAATCAAGGCATTGTTCACGTGATCGGTCCCCAACTCGGCTTGACGCAACCGGGAATGACGCTGGCATGCGGCGACAGCCATACGAGCACACATGGGGCTTTTGGCACGTTGGCTTTCGGGATCGGCACCAGCCAGGTGCGGGATGTCCTAGCGACTCAGACTCTGGCGATGGACAAACTGAAAGTGCGCCGGATCAATATCGATGGCGCGCTCGGGACGGGAGTGTATGCCAAAGACGCCATCCTTTACATTATTCGACGGCTTGGCGTCGGCGGCGGTAAAGGGTTCGCCTACGAATATGGCGGAGCCATCATCGATAGGATGAACATGGAAGAGCGCATGACTGTCTGCAATATGAGTATTGAAGGCGGCGCCCTCGTCGGCTATGTGAACCCGGACCAAACGACCATCGACTATATCAAGGGGCGGCCTTATGCGCCTAAAGGTGC
Source organism: Binatia bacterium (assembly GCA_044869705.1). Taxonomy (GTDB): domain Bacteria; phylum Desulfobacterota; class Binatia; order UBA9968; family UBA9968; genus DP-20. The sequence continues at coordinate 13,180 of JBIOXP010000569.1, forward strand.
GGCGTTCGAACGTGCGGTGAGCTATTGGAAATCGGTTGCCTCCGACGAGGACGCTCACTATGACGACGTGGTGAGCTATAAGGGCACTGATATCGAGCCGACGGTGACCTGGGGGATCAACCCGGGACAATCCGTCGGAATTTCGGAGAAACTGCCGAGGCCCGAAGAGTTTGCCGACCCTGATGGCGCAAAGAAAGCCTATGAACATATGGGCTGGCAGCCTGGGGCGCCGATGCTCGGCACGCCGATCAATGTCGCATTTATCGGTTCCTGTACAAACGGCAGGCTCGCGGATCTGCGCGCCGCGGCGAAAATTGTCAGCGGCAGAAAAGTCAACTCCAACGTCCGGGCGCTCGTTGTGCCTGGATCGACGGAAGTAAAAAAAATAGCCGAAGATGAGGGCTTGCACGAGATATTCACGGCGGCGGGATTCCAATGGCGCGAGGCGGGTTGTTCGATGTGTTTGGCGATGAATCCGGACAAGCTCAATGGCCGTGAGATCTCGGCTTCTTCGTCGAATCGCAACTTTATCGGCCGACAGGGAAGTCCCCAGGGGCGGACGTTACTGATGAGCCCCGCAATGGTGGCCGCCGCGGCGCTAAACGGCAAAGTTGTCGACGTGCGCGAGTATGAATAGCGAGGCGACATGAGCGAGATCGTAAAAATTACTGCAATCTGCGGCACGGCCGTGCCGATCCGCGGCAACGACATTGATACGGATCGGATTATTCCCGCGCGTTATTTGAAAGAACCGACCTTCGCGCGCATGGGCGAGTACCCGTTCTTCGACGAGCGGTTCGACTCGTCGGGTAAAAAGAAAGATCATCCGTTGAACGATCCCGAATACCAGGGAGCATCGATTTTGTTCGTCAACAAGAATTTTGGCTGTGGCTCGTCGCGCGAGCATGCGCCTCAGGCGCTCTACCGCTTTGGCATTCAAGCAATTGTCGGGGAATCTTTTGCCGCGATATTCGCTGGCAACTGCACGATGATGGGGCTGCCTACCGTGACCGTGGGCGCAAAAGAGATCGAGCAACTCATGAAAAGCGTCGAGGACAATCCGCGAACCGAGTACACCATCAACTTGGAACAGAAAACGATTTCGTATGGAAGTCAACGGCTCGCCATCGATCTGCCGCACACCTATTGCATGGCATTGACCCAGGGACATTGGGATTCCACGGCGTTGTTGCGGGCCAATCTCGATCAGGTAAAGAAAATCGCGGCAAGGCTGCCCTACATAAGCGGGTTCAACGCCTAGCGAATTACCGCTGTTTCGTCGTCCACCGATTTCGCCACAACCTGCCTGAAAGAATTATCTCGATGCACGCAGCAGACAAGAGCGGCAAGGAAAAGATCGACGGTTTTCTTTCGCGGCAAAGCATCAGTGGTTAGAATAATCTTGTGTAAGAGCTGATCCGAAACAGCAGGAGAACCCTCATGGCCAACAAGTGGGACGAACGGAAGAAAGCCAAGGAAGACGAGTACTTCGTCAAGCGGGAGCGCGAGCTTTTAGCCAAGCTGAAACTCAAGCAGGAAGCGGAGGCCAAGGAGGCGGCGCTCAAGGCATCTCTGATGAAATGCCCCAAATGTGGTGCGCCTCTCAAGGAGCGAAGCTTTCAGAAGATTCAGATCGACCAATGCACCGGCTGCAGCGGCATTTGGCTCGACGCCGGCGAGCTTGAACAGGTCGCCGCCAAGGAAAACGCCAGTTGGCTGGGGAAATTCTGGCAAAAGAACGGTTAGCTCACGGAAAGAGCAGGAGGGTCTTTATGACTAAATCAGGCTACATCATGAGGCGAGTTGTGGCCCTAGTGCTTTTTACA
>JBIOXP010000570.1:0-20492 GCA_044869705.1 Binatia bacterium
AGTGATCGGAAGAAAACCCGGTTATGTGCCGGGCCTGCATCATTTTGGCGTCGACGTCGATGACGTAAATGAAGCGATCAGTCGCGTCAGGAAAAACTATCCGGAAGTTGCCGTGCTGAAACGCCCATCCAATCGACCGTTTGCTACCTACGGTGCACACGATCCGGAAGGAAATTATTTCGATTTGACCGAGGAAGGAGCATCGAACCGCCGCGACGTCTACATCGAGGCGCAACGCGAGCAACCGAGACGAGTTCATCATCTAAAGCTCCGGGTTATGAATCCTGCCAGAATCGCGGCCTTCTACCGCGATTCCTTCGATTTACACGAGGCTGATAAAGCGCTCGAGGATCCAAATTACTATCTCACGGACGGCAGAATGAGCTTGATTGTCGCGCCCTGGAAGATGAGTGACTTCGAGGGCGCCGGAATCGATCGACCCGGTTTGGAACATGTCGGCTTCAAAGTCGAAGACGTTGGCGCGGTGAAAAAAGAGTTAGCCGCGTTGCGCGAGACTGACGCCGACATGCGGGAGAGAATCATCAGCGAGCCAAGCGAAGGCGAACGGCGCCGTGCGTTGATCGCGTCTTGCCGGCATGGACAATTTCAGTTTTCGAGCCCCGATGGGGTATTTGTCGATGTCTGTGAGCGGTGACGGGATCGTTCGTGTGTGGATCGACGAATTCGACAAAAATACTGAGAAGCAAGGAGGCGTGACATTGAAGATGTTGAGGCTTTTGGCAGTGGCAGCCGTCTACTTGACGTTGATCGTACCTGCGTCGGCCCAGGACTTTTACAAAGGAAAAAGCATTCGCCTGATCGTCGGCGCATCGGCTGGGGGCGGCTACGACACCTACTCACGCACGATTGCGCGCCACATGGGAAAACACATTCCCGGCAATCCGGTTTTCGTCGTCGAGAATATGCCGGGAGCCGGTTTTCTGATTTCCGCCAACTATATGTACAAGATCGCCAAGCCGGATGGACTCACCATCGGCCATTTTAGCGGCGGATTGTTTTTGCAACAGTTGCTGGGAAAGCCGGGCATCGAGTTCGAATCCAATAAATTCGAATTCATCGGTGTGCCGGCGCAGGACAGCTCGGTTTTCGGCATTTCCAGAGCAACCGGCATCACGAGCTTTGAGCAATGGCTCGCTTCCAAAACTCCGATCAAGCTGGGCGGCGTTGGTCCGGGCAGTATCACCGACGATATACCGAAAGTTCTTGCGGCGACGATCGGCCTGCCCATGCAACTCGTCACCGGGTACAAAGGAACCGCCGATATTCGGTTGGCATTTGCGGGCGGCGAAATTCAGGGCGTGTGCAATTCCTGGGAGTCGTTCAAATCGACGTGGAGCAAGGAGCTTAGCGCGAAAGAATTGGTCATCGTCGCGCAGGCCCTTCCCAAATCCAACCCTGAGCTCACCAATGTGCCGTTGACGATTAACTTCGCCAAAACGGATGAAGCGCGCAAATTGATTCAGTCTCTAGTTCACACGGCAGGGCCGACCGCGCGACCGTATGTGCTCCCTCCCGGAACTCCGAAAGATCGGCTGGAAGTGCTGCGTAAGGGATTTACCGAGACGATGAAAGATCCGGAGTTCTTGGCCGAGGCAAAAAAAGCCAATCTCGACATCAATTCATTGGATGGCAGCGAGTTGGAACACGCTGTCAAGGAGATCTTCAATCTAGACCCGGCGCTGCTGCCCAAGGCCAAGGAGATCCTCAAATAGTTTTGGAGTTCGTCGTGCAAACTTAGCCAAGGGACTGATGGACGGCGCGTCGCTTTCAGCGAAACGAACATCGAACGGGAGGGTCGCCGATGAAACCAAAACAAATTCGGCTACTGGCAAAAGCGGCTGCGACACTCTCGATCGTGTTTGCGCTATTTCTCGCTGCTGGCGATGCGCTGGCACAGCGAATCTACAGCGCTTATTTTTCTCCGGCGCCAGGGGCATCCGCGATAATCTGGGTGGCGAAAGAGGCGCGGCTGTTCGAGAAAAATGGTATCGACGTCGCACCGGTTCTGATTCCCAGCAGCGTGCGCACACTGCAAGCGATCCTGGCGGGTGAAACCGCCATTTCCGAGAGCGCAGGCCCTGCGGCCGTGAGCGCGCGTCTCGGCGGTGGTGACATTGTCGCGATCGTAGGCAGCGTCAATATCCTCACCTATTATTTTGTCACCGTACCGGGAATCAAGCGCGCCGATGAGCTGAAAGGAAAAATCGGCGCCAATCAGAGCCCGGGAACCATCGCCGATTTTGCCTTGCGCGTCAGCTTGAGAAAACTCGGCCTTGATCCGGCCAAGGATGTGAGCCTGCGCTCGATCGGTGTGCTTTATGATCGCATTGCGGCGATGCAGAAAGGCGTTGTGCAATTTACGGTTCTCACGGAAGCCGAGAAGCCGATTGTCGACAAGCTGGGTTTCCCGGTATTGCTCGATCTCATCTCGCTCAAGATCCCTTTCCCACAGCGCGGCATCTACACCACGGGAAAGTACGCTAAAGAACAGCCGGACATGGTGCGGCGCTACGTGCGTGCGTACGTGGAGGCCATTCACTTCTTCAAAACGCGCAAAGAGGAAACCATGCAGATCCTGAGCAAATATTCGCGCGTGGAAGATCGCGGCGTACTCGGGCACACCCAATCATGGTTCAGCGAAAACATGCCCGATTATCCCTATCCGCCGGTCGACGGTTATCAGGTCGTCGCGCAGGAGATGGCGGCTACTCAGGCGAAGGCAGGAACGCTCAATGTGAAAGAGTTAGTCGATGCCCGGTTCGTGAAGGAGCTGGAAGACACGGGCTTTGTGGCAAATCTTTCGAGGAAATAGCGAACCAGATGGTCTGTTCTTAGCGGTGGTCGTCTGCAACAGGCTCGCCATTCCCGCATGGTTTAAGCGCTACTTCGACTGCTCCAGAGGAAGAATTCGGATTGGACACCCGATTCGGGCATTCGGGGTGACGGTTTCAAGCGTTGCTGCTCAGCAGAAACTTACTTTCCAGGAAATCCTAAATGTAGGGGCGCAGCATGCTGCGCGACCCGGGAAGTACCAACCTGAAAAGTAAAAGCTCAACGGGGATCTACATTGAATCCACTCCTCGATTGCGATAATCGCACGAGAGAGAACTCTTGCAGATTGAGAGGTGAACCGTGCTCGAGGGAAAAGTGGTCGTCGTCACCGGCAGCGGACAGGGAATCGGTAAGCACGCCGCGAACACATTTGCTCAGAAAAGAGCCAAAGTGGTCATCGCGGAATTCAACGTGGATCTGGCGAAGAAAACCGCGGCGGAAATCGGCGCAGTGACGGAGTGTATGGCGATCCCTACCGACGTCCGCAGCGAAGACAGCGTGAAAAAAATGATCGATGAGGTGATCGGTCGCTATGGCCAGATCGATGTTCTGATGAATAATGCCGCGATCGTGCCCCATTTCGCCTGGAATATTCCGCGCTGGTCACTCATTGCGGACATGCCCCTGGATTTCTGGGATCGCGTAATCCAAACCAATCTGTACGGGACCTTTTTCGGTACCAAGCATGCCATTCGGCATATGGCGAAGCGAAAAAGCGGCCACATCATCAATCTCTACGGCGGCGGAGGTGTGAAGCCCGGCGGCGCCGCGACCTACATGGTCACAAAAGACGGCATTCGGACGTTCACGCGCTACGTCGCGGAAGAAGTACGTGATGACAATATTTGCATCGTGACATTTTCACCGCGCGTGCCGATCGCCACCGAGACTGCGCCGGCCGAAGCATTAAAGCGGTTGCCAGGTCCGGAAATCTTGGGGCAAGGTTTTGTGCTGTGCGCGCAACTGCCAATCGAGGAAAGCGGAAAATGTTTCGCCTACGAGAACGGCAAGCTGGTGAACGAGGGAGCCAGGGAAGGGTGAAGAAAGAGCGACCAGCGATAGATCAGGTTTCGGTAAAAAGCTCGGCACGCTTCGACACGCTCAGCGCGCACGGACTCTCACACAAGATTCGTTTGTCTCCGCTCATCCTGAGCCCTGTCGAAGGATTCCGATGGATTCTCAGTAGCGGCGACCGGCGGTCCCCCTTTAAGAGAATGGAAATTCGGAGAAACCATAATGAAGGTGATTGATGCTGACGCGCATGTAATCGAGAACGAATCGACGTGGGATTACATGTCGGAATCCGAGCGGCAGTTCAAGCCTAAAATTGTCAGCGCCAGCAGCGGGCAAGATCCGTTCGATTACTGGCTGGTCGACGGCAGAGTTATTCCACGCAGCAATGTGGGTCGAGAGCTGCCGGTCGCAGCGCGAGAGATGAGCGATGTCGCTGCGCGGATCAAGCACATGGACGAGCTCGGGATAGACTGTCAGGTGATCTATCCGACCTTTTTCATCACCCCAATTAGTCGGCGGCCGGACATCGATCTGGCGGTCGCTCGAAGCTACAACCGCTGGATGGCCGAGATCGTCAGGAAAGAGCCGAGCCGATTTCGCTGGGTGCTCGTGCCACCGTTGCAGAATTTCGAGCATCTCACAGCAGAGCTCAAATTTGGCAAGGAAAACGGCGCTTGCGGTATTTACATGCGCGGCCTGGAAGCGGAGCGTATGCTCAGCGATCCATATTTTTATCCACTCTACGAACAAGCGAGCGCCCTAGATCTCCCGATCTGTGTTCATTCCGCGAATGGGGCATTTACCACCTACGATTTTTTTGCCGATGATCCGGGATTCTCGAAATTCAAGCTCGCGGTGATCGGCGCGTTTCACGCATTGGTGTTTCATGCAATTCCCCAGCGCTTTCCCAAGTTGCGCATCGGCATCATCGAAGTGAGCGCCCAGTGGATTTCGTACGCGGTGCACGATTTGCGCCGGCGCTTCGCTCGCCGCGGCAAGTCCTTTCCCAAGAATGTTCTGCGGGAAAACCGTATTTATGTAACCTGTCAGACCGACGACGATCTCGAGGATGTTCTGAAGTACTCAGGGGAGGACAATCTGGTGATCGGGACAGATTACGGGCATGCGGACAACGCAGCGGAGATCGAAGCGCTGCGGAAGCTACGAAACGAAGGCCAGCTCCCCGGCCGCGTCATTGATAAGATTCTCGATGATAACCCGCGGGCGCTGTACGCCTTATGACGTGTGGCCGCATCATCGGGTGTCATTCTGACGAGCAGCGCGAGCAAGAATCTGGTTTTTGTACGGAGCGAAGCAGATCCTTCGCTTTCATTCAGGATGACGGGCTTGAGCTTTCGCGCGTAATGTAGCGTACGTTCAGTCTTGGAGGATTAGAGCAGTGTTGACCATTGATGCCGACGCGCATGTGATCGAATGCGAGAAAACCTGGGATTATCTCGAAGGCGGAGATAAGCGCTATCGTCCGGTGCCGATCGCGGTCGATATGCCAAACGGCAAAAAACAGAACTTTTGGATCATCGGCGGGCGGCTGATCGGCGGTCGCGACAACATCGGCCAGGATACTTCGAAGGAATCGCGCGAAATGGCGAATATCGATTCGCGCTTGAAGCACATGGATGAAATCGGGACCGCAGTGCAGGTTCTGTATCCGACGTTGTTCCTGCGACCGGTCACCGACAATCCCGCCATCGAGCTGGCACTTTGCCGGTCCTACAATCGCTGGATGGCCGATATTTGGTCCAAAGATAAAAAGCGCCTGCGCTGGGCCGTACAACTCCCATTGCTCACCATGGACAAGGCGCTCGATGAACTCCGCTGGTCGCATGGAAACGGCGCCTGCGCGGTCTTTATGCGCGGCATCGAAACGCATCATGTACTGCACGATCCCTATTTTTTTTCGCTTTACGAAGAGGCGAGCCGGCTCAATATGCCGATTGGGATCCATTCCGGTATCGGAAATTTCACCGTGAATGAAATGTTGGGCGCGGAGCCGTTTCGCGTTGCGAAGCTGATGGTGATCGGCGGTTTTCACTCGATGATTCTAAACGGGATCCCGGAAAAATTTTCCAAGCTCCGCATCGGCGCCATCGAAGTTGCGGCGCAGTGGGTGCCGTATTTGGTGCATGATTTGAATTTGCGATTTCCCAAGCTGGCGGGAAAGCAAGCGCGGCCGGATGTCCTGAGCGGCAGCAATCAACTATTCGTCGCCTGTCAAACCGACGACGATCTGCCCTACGTGCTCAAATATGCCGGCGAAAATTGCCTGATGATCGGCTCCGATTACGGCCATGCGGATAACGCCAGCGAGCTGCTGGCTTTGGCCAAGCTCAAAGAAAACGGCCAGATTGCTCCGGAAATCATCGACAAAATTCTTACCCACAACCCCACGAAGTTTTACGGCTTGGATGGGGATTGAAGGATCGTGCTCATGAAACGGTATTGTCATCTGTGCGAGTCCATCCCGCGCCCGCAACGCGGGAGAGGGCGAAGGTGAGGGTCCGCAAGGCTCAGAAGCCGTCATTCCTACCTTTCTCCCACAGGGAGAAGGAGCATCATTCGAGCCCACCGGTCATGAATTGAGCCGGAGCAATTAATGAGCGAAGTCTTGGATCTTTTGCTAACCGGGGGAACGGTTATCAATCCGGCAACCCACACCAATCACAAACTGGATGTCGGAATCACGGATGGTCGGATCACGGCGCTCGGCGCCGATCTGCCGCGCGCGGGCGCGAAACGAGTCATCGATGTTTCCGACTGTTATGTCACACCGGGTCTGATCGATTTCCACGTGCACAGCTACTGGGGCGTCAATCCGTACGGTTGTAATCTCGATGCGCTTTGCCTCGCCACTGGCGTGACCACGACCATGGACGCCGGTTCTGCCGGGCCGGTGAATTTGCTCGGATTCCGCAAATTGGTTTACGAGCCCTCGAAGACACGGATGCTCGGATTCGTGGCCCTCGCTCAACATGGAGTGCTTAATGCGCCCGGCGAATTATTGAATCTCGATTTCGCCGATTCGGACGGCGCGGCGCAGGCGGTGAGCGACAATCGCGATCTTGAAGTCGGTATTAAAGTCAGGCTGCACAAAAAAGCCATTGGCGAGAATAGCCGCCAGGCATTGCGCCTAGCGATCAAAGCAGGAGAGGCGACGCAGACTCCCATCATGGTGCATGTCGGCGATACCGCCATTGGTATGGACGAGATCGCCGCGACTTTGCGCCCCGGCGACATCATCACGCACTGTTATACACCGCAGAAGCCGTCGATCATCGACGAGACGGGCAAACTATTGGCCGAAGTACGCAAGGCCAAAGACCGCGGTGTCATTTTCGACGTCGGTCATGCCAGCGGTCACTTCGATTTCGATCTGGTCGAGCGCGCGATGGGCGAAGGTTTGCTGCCGGACGTTATCAGCTCGGATCTGCATGGCCGGATGACGCAGCCCGGCTTTGGTATCGTGGGTGATTTGCCGACGACCCTTACGAAATTTTTACGCTTAGGATTGAGCCTCGATCAAATCATCTCGGACTGCACCGTCAATCCTGCTCGAGCAATAGGTTGGCAGGATCGAATCGGCAGCTTGGAAATGGGACGCGAAGCGGATATTGCGGTCTTGCGGATCGACGAAGATCCCGCCATGCTGCGCGACTCCCTGGGTAAGGAACGGTTGCACAAGCAGCGCATCGCGGTGAAGTGGACGATTCGCGCGGGGAAACTTTTCGAAGGCCGAAGTTGAACAAGGAGGTTTTATGCCGTCATCATGGGAAAAGGTCAAAGTCGGCGATTCCACCATGCGGCTGTACACGAGCGCGGCGGAAAATCAACGGCCCGCCGGAGCGATTGTCGTCGTGCAAGGGCAGACGGGTGTCAATGATATGGTCCAGTTCTCGGATTTGGCCGCGCAGAACGGTTTTATTGCCGCCGCGCCGGATCTCTACCATCGCGACCCGCCGGATTGTAAAGATGATTGGCCAACGCGGCGGATGAGATTGACCGGTGCCATGGTCATAGCGGACATCAACGCGACCGTGGATTTTTTAAAGTCGCACAACTCTGCGGGACGTATCGGCATCGTTGGGTTTTGCATGGGCGGTCGCGCGGTTTACCTCATGTGCTCGGTGAATCGCGAGATCAAAGCGGGAGTCATGTACTATGGCGGCGATACCTTCTCAACTTGGGGTGACGGCCCAGCGCCGTTCGAGCGCACCAAGGACATTCACTGCCCGATCATGGGGCACTTCGGCGAGGACGATAAGAACCCCTCACCGGCAGATATGAAGAAGCTCGATGCCGAATTGACTCGGCTCGGAAAACCGCATGAGTTTTATTCCTACCCAAATGCCGCTCACGCATTTGCCAACTTCGGCTCGAGTAATTACCGCGAGTACGCGGCGAACGCTTCCTGGCCGCGAACGTTTGGATTTTTCGGTAAGCATCTCGGGGGTAAGTAAGGGCGGTTCAAACCGTTTAATCCGTTCAAAGCGTTTAAGCCGTTATTGGATTAATGCATTTCGGAAGGATTTCTCGGCAGGGCCTTCGAAATGCCAGCTTCGTGAGGTTAAGGGCTTAGATTTCAAGATGACAGCATTGACAAGAATGAGCCGACTGTATTAGAGAAGCAACCTTCCAAAGAGGGGAGGATCCGAGATGAAATGCTCGTTTGATTTTCCGTCTTTTAATCGGTTGGCGAACTTGGCGGTTCGAGGCGTTCTCCTTGTCTTTATCACAACGCTGTTCTTTCCTTCGCCGCTGCGTGCTCAAATCAAAAAGGTTCCCTTTCCATTTTCTCCCATCGGTCTCAATTGTCTTCCCTGGTTTGTCGCCAAGGAGGCGCGCATCTTCGACAAATACGCGATCGAATTCGATCCGGTCTTTATCGGCGCTTCATCGGCGCTTTTCAATGCCATGTTATCGGGAGCAGCGGATTTGGCGGGCTCTGGTGGGCCGGCTGTGATTTCTAATATTTTACAGGGCGGCGACATTATCCATATCACCGCGATGGTGCCGCGCTTTACACAATCGATCATGGTGAAATCCGAAATCAAAAAACCCGAGGACATGGTGGGCAAGAAGATCGGTGTGAGCCGGATTGGCACAGTGACTCATTTTGCCTTGCAAACTTTGCTCGATGCGAACGGCATCAAGAATGTGACGATCCTTCAGATGGGCGGCCAGCCCGAGGCGTTTGCCGGTTTGAGCCGCGGCTCGGTAGACGGCGCGGTTTTTTCGCCACCCTACAACTTCCAACTGAAGAAGCAGGGCTACAATGAGCTGGCGTCACCAGCGGATCTCGCGAAGCTCACGCCGTTTATCACCAATGGCATCGTCGCGCGGCGCTCGGTTGCGGAAAAGGACAAGGACACGGTAATCAAGACGATCAAAGGCACGGCGGAAGCGATCAAACTGATCCAGACGGACAGAGAACTCACCAAGAAGGTGATGAGCAAGTGGATGCCGATGAAAGATGCCGATCTCGTGGAACAATCATATCGGTTCGCAACCGAAAACTATTCCAAAGAAGGCCTCGTGCCGGAAGCGGCGCTCCGGGGTATGCTCAAGCAGATGGTGCAGAGCAGTCTGATCGATGCCAAAGCCGCCGCGAGCACGCCGATCACCGCGTACTACGACAGCCGCTATGTGGATGAGGTCAAACAGTCGGGGTTCTTCGATCAGCTGTGGCGATAGGCGCGGTACGTTCAAAACGTCAACCCGTTCAAACCGTTCAATTTTTCTCCGAAACGATTATGGGGACTCTTCCCGGGCTTTGCGCCCGGCAATAATCCATTTGGACCTCCATTTTAGTTCGGAATGGCGTTTACAAGCCGAGCAACGTTGACGATCGCATATTCGCTCGGCTAGTGTTCGTTTAGCCAGATGTTTTTTAGGATTGCAGCTAAAGGAGGTGAGCCCGTATGCTTTCCGCTATCGTCCTGCTGAATACCGAAAGAGACAAAACCAACAAGGTGGCTGAAATGCTCGCCGATACTGACGGCGTTACGGAAGTTTATTCAGTCGCGGGGCGCTACGATCTCGCGGCGATCGTGCGCACGAGCGATAACGATCAGTTGGCCAAGATCGTCACCGAACACATTCGCGCCGTGCCGGGCATTACCAGCTCGGAAACGTTGATCGCGTTTCGGGTTTATTCGCGGCACGATTTGGAGCGGATGTTCTCCATCGGCATGGAAAATGTGTAGGGTATAAACGGGTTTCTCCGCTAGGAGGACTTTCTCACGTGTCATTCGAGGCGAAGCCGAAGAATCTGCCGTTGCATCGGTTCACAAATCAAGATGCTTCGCTGCCGCTCAGCATGAAATTGCGTGTTGTTTCGATTGTCATACAGCTAAAAAATCCACAGAGCGTCCGGTGGAATGAAGACCCAATACTCGCCGGCGGATCGGGAAGTCTCTCCCCATGTTCGTAGCCGCAAATCCCCAAGTTCGAGGACGTATTCCCAGCGCTCTCCTAGATAGAGAGCGGATTTTAGTTGCATCTTCAGACGATTTTCTCCCGCGGCGTCTGCTAACCGGACCGATTCGACACGAACTAATCCTGCGCCGATACTATCGCGAGTCTTCTCTGCTTTGAGCACGCCCCAGAGATTCCAGCGATCGCCAGCAAGGCGCGCGCGGCCGTCCGAGATCTCCGCGATTTTTCCTTCGAAGATGTTGTTGCTGCCCATGAACTCTGCGGTAAAGCGGCTGGTCGGCTCCCCGTAAATTTTCTCCGGCGGGCCTTCCTGCTGGATCTGTCCTTTGTCCAACAGCAAAACCCGATCGGCAATCGCAAGCGCCTCGGTCTGATCGTGCGTGACATAAAGCGCGCTGTTGCCGATCTGTTTGATCAGTTCGCGCAGCCAAGCACGCGCGTCTTCACGGAGTTTGGCATCGAGGTTCGAAAGCGGCTCATCGAGCAAGAGTACCGGCGGGTTGTAAACGATCGCGCGTGCGAGCGCGACCCGCTGCTGCTGACCACCGGAAAGCTGATGAGCATAGCGCTCGGCGAGGTGATCGAGGCCGAGGCGTTTCAAAATGTCGCCGACTTTTTGACGCACCTCCGCGTCGGCAATGTGGCGCAGGCGCAAGCCGTAGGCGACGTTTTCGAAAACGCTGCGATGAGGCCAGATCGCATAGGATTGAAATACCAGGCCGAGGCCGCGCTGTTCGGCGGGGATTTCGAATCCGTTCGCGGCATCGAAAACGACTTTGCCGCGGATTTCAATTTTGCCTTTGTCGGGCCGTTCGAGCCCCGCCACAGAGCGCAGCAAGGTGGTTTTGCCGCTGCCTGACGGCCCGAGCAGTGCGAGCACTTCGCCGGGTTGAAGCTCGAAGGAGACGCCGCAGAGAACTTGCGCCGTGCCGAGTTGCTTCTGGATATCTTGGGCGATCAGATCAAGCATCGAGCCTTACCCCCAAACGAAGCGCAATGAATAGGATCAGGCCCACCGACGCGACTTCGATCACCGAAAGCGCCGAAATCAGATCCAACGCGCCGGTGCCCCAGAGCGAAACGATCAGCGAGCCGATGACTTCCGTGCCGGGTCCGAGCAGATAAACACCGGTGGAATATTCGCGCACAAACATCATAAACATTAAAAGCCAGCTACCGATCAGGCCGAAGCGAATCAGCGGCAAAGTCACATCGCCGTAAATTTTTCCCTGGCCGGCGCCGATGACGCGCGCCGCTTCTTCGAGCTCGGGTTTGACTTGCAACAGACTGGCCGAGATTAACCGTAGGCCGTAAGCCAGCCACACCACCGTGTAGGCGATCCACAAACTGAACAATGTGGTGCGCAGCGGCGCGATCGGTTTGAAAAATAAAAACACCCAGAGAAATGCGAGACCGACGATCAGACCCGGCAGTGCCCGCGGGAGCATGACGAGATAGTCGAGAAACGAAACCCAGCGGCTCTGCCAACGATGCGCGGCGAGTCCGATGACCGCATAAAACGCCACGGAAAGAGCGCCGCCAATCCCGCCGAGTAAAAGCGTATTGATAATGCCGCGAATCAAATTGGGATGGAGCTGGAGCTCGCGAAAATGATCCAGCGTCAGCACTTCGAATATGTTGACTCCTTCGCCCCACTGGCTGACCACCGAGCGCAATGCTACGCCGACCAGCGGCAGCAGGACTGTGACCCCGAGCCACAGCAACACGACTCCTACCGCCGGCCAACGGAGCGCGCCCAGAGGCAGAGGCCGAAACGCTTGTCCTTTACCGCCGATCACCGCGAAACGCCCGGCGGTGCGCAGCATGCGCCGCTGCGCGTAGACGAGCGGAAATGTCAGCGCCACAATCGAGAGAGCGACGACCGCCATGAGATGGTAAGAGGGGACGCCAAGAAGATTGGTCAGCTTGTAGAGATAAGTCGTGAGCACGAGCAGCCCCGCGGGATCGCCCAACACCAGCGGCAAGCCGAATAATTCAAACCCCAGCAAAAAAATCAGCGCGCTGCTAAACAGAATCGACGGCAGCACCAGCGGCAAGCTAACGGTCGCCGCAATGCGCCACGGGCCGGCGCCCGCGACGCGCGCTGCTTCTTCGACCGAAGGGTCCAAGCTGCGCAGGGCAGAGGAAATGTAGAGAAACGAATGCGGCACATGGGTCAATCCCGCGATCAGAATCAACCCGTAAAGCGAATAAAGCCGCCAAGGCACGCTGCCGATGAGCGATTTGGCCCAGAGCGAGAAGAATCCGACCGGACCAACTGCGACGACATAGCCGAAGGCCACGACCACCGGCGACAAGAAAATCGGCACGAGCAGCCACGGTTCGAGAAATCTTTTCCATGGCAAATCCGTGCGCACCAGAAGAAAGGCCAAGAGGCTTCCCAGCGGCACGGCAATAATCGTCATGCCCAAGGAAACCAGGAGAGATGTGCCAAACGCCGAATGAAACCCGGAATCGGTTAAAACGTATTGGTATGCCCCGAGGCTTGGGCGCGCGGTCGGACTGAAAAATGCTTCGTTCAGAAAGCTCTGATAAATGATCAAACCCAGAGGCCCGAAGACCGCCAGAGTTACGGCAACGATCGCGAATGAACGGAAAGTTCGATTCACAAGTTTATCTTTTTAGCGCTTCCTTCCACTGTTTCATGAACTCGAGACGCTTGTTCTGTTCTAGGCCGGCGAGAATATCTGTACTCACGTCAATGGGCTTGATCGCCTTGCCGAGCTCCTTGTTCAAGCCTGCGGCGGTGATCTGTCCAGGGACGTCACTTCGGATCGAGTAGACCAATGATTTTTCTGACATTACCGTCTGGCCGCGCTTCGAGAGCAGATAATCAAGAAATAGTTTTGCCGCGTTCGGGTTGCGCGCGCTTTTGGAAATGAACGCAACCCGGGAGAACACCAGCGTGTAGTCCTTGGGGAGAATGAGACCCAGCGAAGCGTCTTTCTTCTGTCGCAACAGCACGTACGAGCCGATGATGTTGTAAGCCAGTGTGTGCTCGCCGGAGCCGACCTTCTCCAACATAGCGCCCGTGCTGGTGTAGACCTTTGCGCCGGTGGTACCGAGTCCCTTGGCCAGGTCCCAGAACTGCGGAAAGACTTTCGCGTCCTGGGTCATCATAAGAAACCCGACGCCACTCTTTTCCGGATCGAAGGTGGCAATTTTTTCCTTGAACACATCGGCTTTCGCTTTCAGCAGCTTCACTAGATCCGTGTGGCTTTGCGGCACCGCATCGGCCGGCAGCAGGCGTTTGTTATAGGCAATACTCACGGGCTCGAATGTCGTGCCATACGCCTGGTTTTGCCACACCGCCCATTTGGGAAGACTGTTGTTCTCCGGAGATGCATAGGTCAATGCGTGACCTTTGCTGGCGAGCTGGATCTGCAGATCCATCGCCGAGCTCCACATGAAATCAGCGGTGCCGGCGCCGGATGCGGACTCGGCGGTGAAGCGGTTATAAATCTCGGTGGTATTTAGATCGTTGTACTCGACTTGCAGAAATGGATAGAGCGCTTTGAAATCCTGCAAAAGCGGTTCGACACTAGCCGAATCCGTGGACGAATAGATGATTAATTTGCCTTCCTTTTGCGCCGCGGTCGCATTCGGATTGGTTTCGGCCGCATTTCCTCGTGAAAGTGAAGCGATCGAAAAACAGAACACCAGCGCCCCAAGAAGTCTTAGTGAATTCATTCTTGCCTCCTTCCGTCGTTCTCGACGGCGGTCGGAAGGGTAGTACAGGTGTCGAGCCCGTGTCAAATTTTGAGGTGCGTAGTGTTTCGCGCTCTTTGTCGCTCCTTCGAACAAACAGGACCGTGAAAGATTTCTCGCGGAGTTTATCCCGAGCGCCGACCCCGAACGTTCGACATGACGGGCATCGTCATTCCGAGCGACAGAGTGTGTGGAAACTGGTTCGGAGCCCTTCGACGAGGCTCAGGGCGAACGGGTAAGTGCTCGGTTTCGTGAGAAAGCGCACCGTTCGTGGTGAGCCAAGTCGAACCATGAACGGTATTTTCACACATTCCGGGCGAATACGAGGAATCTTTCCCCGCGTCTTTTCATTGTTTGTATGCGGAGATTCTATTCGACGGCGGCTATGTGAAGTTGGAATGGGTCGATTAGGATCGTGCCGCCGTTCTGACAGGTGATAAATTTCAGTTCGGAGAAAAGCTTTACGAATAGCGGCTGCTGAAATTTTCGATTCACCACGAGCCCCTTTTTCGTCCAGAAATACAGTACTCCGGTGTTCAAGAGCTGTTTCAATAAAAATAAGCCGATGAATGCACCGGATCGGTCATCGCAGGTTTCCATCACGGTGCTCAGGTCTATTTCCGAGCGAATCGGCAGGCCTTTGAGGAAGTTGATGATCCGGGTGATGACGA
This sequence comes from Binatia bacterium, assembly GCA_044869705.1. Classification (GTDB taxonomy): domain Bacteria; phylum Desulfobacterota; class Binatia; order UBA9968; family UBA9968; genus DP-20. The sequence goes on from JBIOXP010000570.1 coordinate 14,721, forward strand.
AGAGCGTATAAATGTCGTCACGCGTGAAATTCGCATTCTCAATTCCGAGCGCCGTCAAGCGGGCTCGAACGAAATCCTTCGTATCCAAGTCGTGGCCGCGAGCGATCGGTGCATTCGGTGTGCGATAAAACGGCGAAGCACCGAGCAGCACCGGCAAACGCGAATTGAAGGCCAGTGTTTGAATCATGCTGTCCAAAGATTCATTGGGCAGCCCGAGGATCTGATAGGAGACGATCTTGAAGCCGAGCGCGTGGGCTTTGTTCACCACTCGCAAATAGGCTTCCAATGTATGCGGTCGCTTGGTGGTTTCCCGTACCGTCTTGTCAGAGCTAACAAGCGCAAGGTTCAAATGAGAAAAGCCCGCTCGATACATGAGTTCGAGCAACTCATCGTCGAGGCTCAAATAACTGATGCCATTCATGGCGACGAATTCCATTTCCCGATGAGAAAATCGTTCGATCAGTCGCCGGCAGAGTTCTTTGAAGGTTTGTTTGTAGTAGGTGAGGTTGTCGTCTTCGAAGTCGATGACGCGGTACCCTTGGCCATAGCGCAGCTCGATCTCTTCGAGGACGCTCGCGAGCGCTCGGCGGCGATAATTCGTTCCGAAGGTCGCGTGCACCGAGCAAAAAGAGCATTTATGCGGACAGCTCCGCGAGGTGACCATGAAAGTCATCGGCTTGCGGCCAAGTGGATAGGTCTTCGATGAGAAATCGCTCAGATCCGGCGGCGGCAAATCGTCAATTGGATAGTTTTCGCCGATCGGATTGTAAATGCATTCGCCGGCGCGCTTGTATCTGAGATTGGAAACTGTCTCGAGCGGGCTGTCATTCAGCAGAGCGCGCAAGAGTTCGACGAACGGCTTTTCACCTTCGCCGACGATCACAAAATCAACATATGGGGAGGCGAGGAGCGACTCCGGCGCGGCCGACGCATGAGACCCACCCATGACGATGATGGCTTTGGAGTTTTTCTTGACTCGGGCAGCGATCTCGAGAGCTTCGCGATAATAAGGAGTAAAGAGCGCGGATATGCCGACAATATTCGGAGCAAATGAGGCGATATCGCGTTCGATGTCGTCGAAGGACGCACCGAAGTGGTAGTACTGATGAAACGTCGAAAAGGGCGACTTGTCGGCTAGCGGATAATAATTGACCAGATCGCGAAGCTCGTCCGGAATGGCGATCGTCCTGCGACCGCACCCGCCATGGTAATCCTTGATCGTGATTTCGACGTTGGGCAGGTACTTCTTTACCACGGCTTTTAGATACGCGAGACCAATGGGTTGCAGGCGCACGTCGGTGTCATAGAAATCCTGCACCGGCGGCTGAACCAGCAAGACCTTTAAGCTTGGACGAGAATGAACCTGGCGAGCAACTGAATCAACCAAGCTGTTCTCCGGCAAACTTGTCAGGAGATTTTCTGCAGAGTATAGTCCCGCCGAGCTTGCCCTCGTAGTCTTCGGAGTGGACATTGTGGAATTAGAGCTTTTTGATTTTCATCTGGATGATATTCAATGGGGAGATCGAACCTCACTTGTTGGAGGTCAACTTAGTGTCAGCCTTGCCGAGATTCAAGAGCAGATCAAGGATTTGACCGGGAACATAAAGTGGAGTGCCGAGCTCGCGCGCCCCGGCGAATCGAAGAGAATCATTCACGTTCTCGATACTCTGATGCCGATTGCGAAACTCGATGATGAGCGCCGCACATTTCCGGGCATCGACGGCTCTGCGCGGCTGGTGGGCACCGGGCAGACAGCGCGGCTGTGCAATGTGCTGGTGACGATTGCCGGGACTTTTCCTCACACCGAAGCGATGACACCGATCGAGAGACCACGCGAGGGGCTGATCGACATGAGCGGAGTGGGAGCGCGGTACTGCCACGGTGCGGATTATTTTCACATTGTGTTGACGCTCCAAGGAGAAGCAGCGCTTTCGAATTTGGCTTTTGATCAGGTGTTGAGGAGTATCGGTGTGCGTGTCGCCCGTTATCTCGCTGCAGCACAAAAAAGTGGCACGGCGTCGAAGCAAAAAACAATTCGTCTCGATAACGTCGAAAGCAAGCTTCCGAAAGTGGTTCTGATCTACCAGGTGCAGAGCCAAATTCCGTTCGTGCGGACGTTTTATTACGGCGAAGAAGTTTCAAAAACACTCCCCTCGTTCGTTCATCCCAATGAGTTCATCGACGGCGCGGTGGTGAGCGGTACGTACAAGAGCGAGCGAAAAATTCCCACCTCGCTGCACTGCGCAAATCCGTTTATCGAGGAAATGCTCAAACGGCACGGCAGCGAAATCAACTTTCTCGGTGTGATTCTCTCGCGCGGGTACAACGATAGCTTCGAGCAGAAAAAGAAAATGGGGCTATGGAGCGCGCGCTTGGCCAGGATATTAAGGGCCGACGGCGCCGTCGCGATGATGGAAGGAACCGGCAATACCACGGTCGATTTCATGCAAACCGTCAAAGCGTGCGAAGAGGAGGGAATCAAAACGGTCGCGGTCATGCACGAGGACAACGGCGCCCGGGGCTATGAAAGGCCGCTGGTGGATCATCCGGCCGAAGCCGATGCCATGATCAGCCGGGGCAACCGCTCCGAAAAATTGTTGCTCCCGCCTCTCGACGAAGTGATCGGGAGCGGGGAGATCGATCTCCATTTGAAAGCCAAGCACGATCCGCACAAGCCGCTGTTTTTCGACCCAACGATTTTTTTCGGCGCCCACTGTCAGATGGGAGCGAGCGGCTTGCGCGCCGCTTATGAAAGCTGAGGCGACCCATGGCAAAGGTATTACACTACCTCAACCAATTTTTTGCCGGCATCGGCGGCGAGGACAAGGCCGGACAGGAGTTCTTGTTTCTGCCGAAGCCCGTCGGGCCCGGTGTGCTGCTGCGCGATCTGCTGAAAGACCGACAGAAAGAATATGCAACCGTTGTGTGCGGCGATAATTATTTCCACGAAAACGAAGAAACTGTGCTCGCTTCATTGGCCGAGGTTATCGCTCAGTTCCAGCCCGATCTGTTTATTGCCGGTCCGGCGTTTCACTCGGGAAGATACGGTCTTGCGTGCGCCAAGAGCGCAAGCTTCGTGCGCGAGCGTTTTGAACTTCCGGCTATCACCGGGCTTTACCAAGACAATCCCGGCACGCGTGAAATCGGCCGCCATGTTCTGGTGATTCAGACCGGTTCCTCCGCCGCTTCGATGCAATCCACGATCAAGCGTTTTGCCGACCTGGCAGTGCTTCTGCTCAACAACGAGCAAGAAGGTCTGGAGGTATTCAAAGAAGAATTTTGCCTCGGGATTCCGCGCCGATTTACCGTTCAAGCGGCGGCCCCCGACAGTGTTCGCGCGCTCGATATGCTGATCGCCAAGCTGCGCGGCCAAGTGTTCGAGAGCGAGATCCCGAGGATCGCAGCGGCGCCTCATCCAGTTCCCGCCGCGATTGGAGATCTCTCGCACGCAACTCTCGCGATCGTGACGGAGGGCGGTTTGGTGCCGGTCGGCAATCCCGACCGACTGGAGAGCTCGCGCGGAACAAAGTACTTCAAGTACTCGATCGAAGAGCGCGATGATTTGAGGCCCGGCGAGTTCGAAGCCATGCACACCGGCTATGACACCTCGACGGTGAACGCCGATCCGGATCGGTTGATCCCCGTAGACGCGATGCGCCGGTTAGAGCGCGAGCGGAATTTCGCGCGCCTTCATAATTACTATTACGTCACCACCGGAACCGGTGCGATGCCTGCCAAAATGCAGGAGCTGGGCGTGGGTATTGCCGAAGAGCTCTCAGCTTCGGGTGTCAACGGAGTCGTGCTCACGGCGACGTGAGGAACCGGAACGCGTAGCGGCGCTACGATTGCAAAAGAAATCGAACGAAAAGGTATTCCCGTCGTCCTCATCACCTGTCTTCCCAATGTGGCCACACAGGTCGGCGCTTATCGGATCATGAGCGGGAATAAATTCCATTATCCGGTCGGCAATCCTGATCTGCCGGCCGCAGAGGAAGTGAAGTGGCGCGCTGAGTTGCTGCGCTCGGCGCTCAAGGTTTTACAGACGCCAGTCGAGGCTCCGACGGTCTTCGATAAATAATTAGAACGGTATCGAAGTACCATTCATTCAAGTTGTTTCGAACCGTTCTGTGTGTTCAAACCGTTCAAGCTGTCGTGCGTCTTCCGGCCAGAGTGGCGGCGATACGCGAAGCTGCATATTTGTCATCTCGAGTCCTTCGATCATGCTCACGATAAACTCCGCGAGAGATCTGGCATTGCAGGCGTCTACAAAAAAAGATTTCTCGCTTTCAGCTCGAAATAACAATCTCAAGACATCTTCATCACGGGAAAAAATTTTCAGGTGTGGACGGAGTGAATTGAACCGCTTAAACGTGTAACTTTTATAGCTCCGGCATTTGGCTCTGCCGGCCGTTTTTCTTCATCTCATCTTCGTAGTGTCGCCGAATGTACGGATCTTCATCAGCATACTCGATCAAAGTGCCGCCTTTTTTCACGTCGATATAGACACCGTCCTCGCTGCGTTTGTCGGCGATTTTGAAACCGATGGGATGAATCCGACTGCCGTAGCGCAGCGCGAGATGGCGCGCTGGCGCGGGTCCGGTGTTGAAATGCTGATGAAACCAACCGCCGGGCGGACAGTAAACGCTCCCCGCCTTCCACTTCAGTTCGACAACTTCATCGCCATGGCCGGCTTCATAGGGCTGGGTGCCGAGTTCCTTCGACCAGAGAAGCACGTAGCCTGACGACTGCAGGCCCAGAAGGATCGCTCCGGCGCCATGGTAATGCGCTTTGTGATATCGCGCCGCCGGCCACTGCGCCAGATGGCCGATCAAGCTATTGCCGGAAAGCTCGAATTGAGTGATGCGCACGCCCGCACCTTTGGCTTCGCGCTGATCCAAATCCGCCGATTGGATATCCATGATAAAGTTGGTTTCCCAGATATGTTGCATGCCGGCTTCATAGCGGGTTTGACCGACACGAAAAAAATCATCGTCTCCCGAATACCGATCCGAAAACACGTAGGGGCAGTTAAAAACAAAGTCTTCGTTATGCACGATATCCATGATCAGCGGCGCGTTGGTGACCGCCAGGAACTTGACCGGCTGTCGGCCGCCGTTGATCAGCCGGTGCCAAGTGTTGAGCGGCGGCGCGAACAGGCTCCATGGCCCCCACTCGAAGCTTTGCTTGCGCCCGCCGTCCTGCCACACTTCGGTGGCGCCTTGACCGTCCAGAATACAAATCACTTCCTCATAGAAATGTTTTTCCGATTCCAGGGCGCTGCCGGAAGGAATCTCGCCAACGTACATGCCGGTCACGCCTTCCATGCCGTACAGATTGATGAACGCCGCGTTGCCGCCAGTGCGGCGCCACGGCGCCAGCGCAACGTCGCGGACGTCCTCGATGCCGTAACCATCCACGACGGGAATGTTCTGGCGCATCATCCATTTGAAGTAGGTTGTCTTGTGAAATGCCGCCATCAAAGCGTTGATCCGTTCGTCCTGAGACATGGTGAGAGTTCCTGGATTTTTTGATATTGAGAATTGAATCGGTCAGATTCAGCGGATTCCCAACTCTTTATTGACTTCACGTTGAATGGTGAAGTCGAAGACGCTCGCGGCAGGCACGGGCTGCGGTAATTTCAGAATCTGCGCATCAAGAGCCAAATATTCCTTCACCTCATCGTCGGTAGGAACGCCGGTGACGGTGAACGCCGGTTTCGAGAGACGATACGATTCCAGAGCAATTGGCACGTCGGTATTCCACATCTTGGCT
>JBIOXP010000571.1:0-5126 GCA_044869705.1 Binatia bacterium
CGGTTTTTCTGATGGCACTGCTAGGCGCGGCGCAGATCCTTTTCCGCACCGTGAGTCGATTGATCATTCAGGTTGAGGCGCCGCGTGAATTGATCGGGCGCGTGATAAGCGTGTTCCTGATGGATCAGGGGATGCGCTCCGTGGGTTCTATGGTGATGGGGGTATCCGCAACTATTTTCGGTGCCGCCCTCGGGCTTTCACTTTGCTCGGTCGTCTCCATCGGTATCACGACTTTGACGTTTTATCGGTTGATTGGCTGGCCAAATGGATTCGGCTGGGGCGCCTTAAGCCGCCCCGCATCGAAATCGGAGTCAAGCCTATAATTCTTCTAAGACCGCGCCAAACAGAAGCGGCACCATAATCTCCATGTGCCCGGTGAGCTGATAACCTTTGCCGCTTTCTAAGGTGGGTCGACTCACCACATTTGTGAGCGGCCGATAGTGTTGGAGAAAATCAAGATTGACCGTGGTGAGATTGTCTACTCGGTTCCCTAAGTTGCGAGCCAGACTCAATGCTTTCAAGAAAACTTCCGGCAGTATTACTGCCGAGCCGAAATTCAGGTAAATGCCGCCGCCGAGTGTCGCAACCACCGCGGTAAGCGTGCGAAAATCGCGCAGGCTGCAATCGCCGAGTGCCTTGCCGTCGGCCTTGGGGTGCATATGAATAATGTCGGTACCGATCGCGATATGGCAAGTCACCGGTATGCCCAGTCGTGAAGCTGTGGCGAGAATGCTGAGCCGACGGTATGGAAGATGATTTTGTAAAATCGCTCTGCCCACCGCCGCGCCCACGCCGAGTTCCAGCCTAGCCCCTTCACTAATAGCACCATTAATGAAGGCGCCGGTCTCTTCGCCCATTCCAAAGCTGCCATCCTTCAAAGTGGCGGCTACATCCTCCGAAGTCTCACCCATATAAGCGAGCTCGAAATCATGGATGACGCCAGCGCCGTTCAGGGCCAACGCATCCACGATACCTCGTTCCATGAACTTAATAATGAGGGGGCTCAAGCCGACCTTAATCGGATGGGCGCCCATGCCCAGCACGACGGTTTTCTTCTTGCGATGACAGTCGGCAATTTTTTCAGCGATTCGTTTGAGGTTCTGAGCTGCAAGGATATTCGGCAAACCGCGGATAAAGGATCGCAGGCTCACGCCCTTGGCTAAAGGTTTTCCTAGTAGCGATCTTTGAACTTTGCTGAAACGCTTGCCGACCGGATAAGTGCGAACTTTGGAAAAATCGAGGGGTTTGAAATTCTTGCGTGCCATTCTGCGGGTGGGTCAAACACCCGGAAACAGTTTTCGGTCGACGATGTCGCAGATGACATGACCGATAAGAATATGTGTTTCCTGTATACGAGGGCTGTTCTTGCCCTCTGCTACACGGAGCATGTAATCGACTTTGCCGATCATCTTACCGCCGCTCCCGCCCGTCAAGCCGATCGTGCAAATCCCGATCGACTTGCAGGCGTCGAGCGCCTTCAGCACGTTGGGTGAATTGCCGCTTGTGGAAATCGCCACGGCAATATCGCCGGCTTTGCCCAAGGCTAGAATTTGCTTCGCAAAAACCTGCTCATAGTCATAGTCGTTGGCTATCGCTGTAAGCGCTGAGCTGTCGGTAGTCAAAGCGAGTGCCGGCAGCGGCGGCCGTTCGAGCAGATAACGGTTGGTGAACTCTGCCGCAATGTGCTGCGCGTCCGCGGCGCTTCCGCCGTTGCCGAACAGCAACAGCTTATTGCCGTTTTGGAATCCCGCAACGATGACATCGATCGCCTGGATCAGGATTTCGAGGTTATCGCGCAGGAACGCTTCTTTAACCCGGATGCTTTCTTCGAACGCTTTAATGATAGCGTCTTTCATCGAATGGCTACTTTGGCGACCTGATATCCAGCGTGTCTTAGCATACGACCGGCCGCCATAAAAGGATTTACGACTGATAAAATGCGCTAACCGCTGTGACGACGGTTTCTTGCTGCTCGATCGTTATCTCGGGATAGAGTGGCAACGCTAACACTTGCCCGGCTAAGCTCTCAGCGACTGAAAAATCACCTTTTTTATAGCCCAAGTGGGCAAAACAGCTTTGTAAGTGGAGCGGCAAGGGATAGTAGATTTCGCTTTGTATACCATGACCACTTAGGAACTGCTTGAGTTCGTCGCGACGTTTGGCGCATATAACATAGTTGTTGAAAACATGAGAACGGTCGCTGCTCGATTCCGGGATAGTGACGAAGCCGTTTGCGAGCAAACCGCTCTGCTGAAACAAGCGGAAATAGGCCTGGGCTTTGTCTATTCTATTTTGACACCAGCGTTCTAAGAATCGCTGCTTTACCGACAAAACAGCGGCTTGCAAGGCATCGAGACGTGAATTGATGCCCATCGCCTCGTGAAAATACCGAGTTCTTTCGCCGTGCATCCGGAGCATTCTGACCTTTGCGGCCAAGTCAGGGTGCTGCGTCGTAACTAAGCCGCCGTCGCCGAAGCCGCCTAAAATTTTGCTTGGGAAAAAAGAAAAACAACCGAGATCACCCATAGCGCCGGCGAATCGCTCCTCGCCCGCAAGCAAGCTTCTTGCGCCGCATGCCTGAGCGGCGTCTTCGACGATTTTTAACCGATATTGTTGCGCGAGCGCCGTAAGCTCGTTCATTGCGCAGCATCGGCCGAACAAATGGACCGGCAAAATGGCTGTGAGGTTGAGATTGGTGGCTTTGTCGACGACCTGTTTGTGACGTGTGTCGACGCGCTGGAGCAAAAACTCGTGGATACGGTCAACTGAAATGAGACAAGAATGGACCTCCACATCGACAAACAAGGGTCGAGCTCCCAGTCTTAGTATGGCAGAAACTGTCGAGAAAAAAGTGAACGGCGTCGTAATGACGGCATCGCCAGGCCCGATCCCGAGGGCCATCAGTGCGAGCAAGAGCGCATCGCTGCCTGAGGCCACGCCGATGCTATACCGACACTGAAGGTAGTTAGCCATCTGATCTTCGAAACGTTCAACGGCAGGACCCAGAATAAAGTGTTGGCTATCATTTACGTCATCGATCGCCTGGCGTACTTCGTCGCGAAGAGAGCTGTATTGCGCGCGGAGATCAACGATGGGGATTTTGAAAGAGGCTTGGCTAGACACTGGTTTTGATTGAAGGCGACTGTCCTTTCAAGGCATTTTCCGCTACTTCGGCGAGCAGCTGATCATGATCATGGTCGAGAGCAAAGACTCTAAATTGGACAACTTTGGAAGGGATGAATTCGAACAGCTCCGTTAATGTCTCTTTGGTGATCTCGCCCGTGGACGGATCGAAAATATGAATTTGCTTTTTACCCATGGCGAAGGGATTTTCCGGGCGCGGGTCCTGAGTGGCCATATCGACGCGGAAAACCAGCTGGCGCGCTGTGGGAGGCAGGCCGCGGCGAATGCGATTTTCCCAATCCGTGTCTTCGATCAAAGCCACGCCATAACTCAGCTCGTTGAGCGATAGTGTTCGGTCGTAGGCCATCTTCCATTTCACTTCGCGATGCAGCACCGTTTCCCATTCTTTGCCGAGCGCTTCGCGATCGCCCTTTTGGCGCCGCCAGCGCGAAACGTCCTCGAGCAACGACCAATCGGTCAGATAAAGGTAGTTGTCCATATGATCGAGGGGATTGCCCGGAAACAGGAATTTCATCGTCTCGGGGAAGAGGTCACGTAAATGTAAGTCGATGGCGCGCGTCGTCCGGTGATAGTAAACATTGCTGTAGAGGTATAGTCGAGCGTTGAGGAACGTCGTCAGCGCGCCGTTGCCGGCTTTGTGAATAGTCAGTCCCTTGGGCGTGAAAAATGTATAGTAAATCAGTCGATCACGATCGATAGGTCCAGGATGGACGCCGCACATATAGGAGTCGCGCGATACGTAGTCTAGATTGTCAAAGGTAAAAATGCCGCCGGTGAGAGGTTGCAGGAAGCGCACCCACTTGGGTTTGTGATGATCTTCTTTGCCGTTTTTTTTGATCGGGAACGCGACGTCCTCCGGGCGCAGTTCTTCCCCCGGCGCAAAAGTGCCGCTCGGGCTGCGCCGCAGTTGACTGATAATCTCACCGAGATGTTTTTGAATGATCGTCTGGCCGAGGTCTTCGTGCGTCAGATCATAATTGCTGAGAAAATTGTCGTCGAAAAAATGACCAAAGGGCCCATGACCGATGTCGTGGAGTAGTCCGGTCACGCGCAGGTATTCCTCGATGAAAGCGGCCGACGGGCACTCATCGCCAAGGACCTTGTGCAATGAGGGGTAAAGATGCTTCGCAAACTCACCGGCCAGGTGCATCGCGCCGAGCGAGTGTTGGAAACGGCTGTGTTCAGCGGAAGGATATACCCATCGGGCGCTCTGCAGTTGATAGATGTAGCGCAGGCGTTGCACCCAGGGCGAGTCGATCAAGGCTTTTTCGGTAACTTCGCCCTTTTTTTCGGGTACGGTAAATTGAATGTAACGATGAATCGGGTCGGCGATCAGCGCCGTCCCTTCGTATTCATTACCATTCACTGAACTCACGATTTTCGTTCTCGTTTCTCACGGACGCAACAAGAGTTTCCCGAAGTGACACGGCTCCCGCTGGTCAAATTTCAAAAATCAAGTGCGCCGTCCACTGATTGCCGGTTTGTTGCATGCGACTTTTGTGAGACGCCACGGCAGCAATTTCCTGTTGGACTTCGTGGCGATCGGGATCGATTTTTTCTCCTCGAACATCAGCTTTGACGAAGGTATCTTTAACCTCACGGATAAGAAACTCTTTCAACAAATAGCCACTGCCTTGGTAAAGATAAAGCAACTCCCGGACCCAGTTAACCATCAAATCATCTCGGTCGGTTCCCTCGACCTCCAAAGGAATGGAGTCCTTGCACTCGATCTTTTCCACGTCCGTGACCATGACATCAAAAAGTGTCAGGGCCGAATTGGCAAATAGATCGGCTTGCGAACTGCCAACGACTCTTACCGCTAACTCAGATTGGTGCTTGGTAATACGGTAATTCTTCTGATTTGCCATGATTATCGATTTTCACTTGAAAGCTGTTCGTGGGCGTTACGCATCCTTAACTCCTGTCGTCCGGTGAAATCATCTTCCAAAATCTGCCGAATTTCCGGGCGGGCATAACATTGG
>JBIOXP010000572.1:0-7294 GCA_044869705.1 Binatia bacterium
GCTGCGCCCAGCTTCTGATTACCGACACATGGAGTAATAGATGGCACTGCAACTGACGATAGCCTGCGGCGATTACGATCGCACCCATCCATTGATCGACGGCTCGATCAAGCCCGAAGGCATCGAGCTCAACTGGCTCGCGCTGCCGCATCTCGAAATCTGGACACGAATGCTGAACTACTATGATTTCGACGCGTCGGAGATTTCCTTATCCTCCTACATTACCGCTAAGACGATGGGAAAACCCTTAACCGCGATCCCGGTATTTCCCGCGCGGGCGTTTCGGCATTCGTACATATTTATCAATGCCAAAAGTGGCATTCGCGAGCCGAAGGATCTCATGGGCAAAAGAGTTGGCCTCGGAGAGTTTCAACAAACCGCCACCGTCTGGATGCGTGGCATGTTGCAGCACGAATACGGTGTCAATCTCGACGAAATCGAATGGCACCTGTGGACGCCACACCCACGCGTGCAAATGGAACTACCCCAACGCTATAAGGTAAAGCGTATCCCGCCCGATCGGAAACCCGATCAGATGTTTTTCGACGGCGACCTCGATGCCATTATGGTGCCGAGCCTGTTTCCATCGCTCTTCAACCCACCGTCTCATATCCGTCGCTTGTTCGAAGATTCACCGAAAATCGAAGCTGAATATTTTAAACGCACCGGCATCTTCCCGATCATGCATTCCGTGGCGTTGCGGCAGAACGTCTGGGAAGAACACCCGTGGATTGCGCGGAGTCTCTTCAAAGCGTTTCAGCGCGCCAAGGAAGATGCTTACGCGCGGCTAAAAGATCTATCGCCGTACAAGATCAGTCTCGCCTGGTTTCGCGGTCCGGTGGAAGAACAAGAGCGAATTCTCGGCAATGATGCATGGCCGTACGGCTTGGAAAAGAATCGCCACGTCGTCGAAACATTGGCGGGTTACCTCTATGAGCAGGGCCTGGCGGATAGAAAAATGCCGATGGAAGAATTGTTTGCGCCAAATACACTGGACTTGTGAGGGGTTCGAGCCGTTCAACCGGCTCAAAATGTTCAAGCGTTTCATTCTCTTTAGGCTGCGAACGCATGTGAGGAATGTTTTTCCGAGTCCGCAAGAAGGATTTCTCCCGCTGCTCGAAATGACAAGACGGTAATATGCCAGGTATGGGTCGACGGGCTTGTCATTCCGAACGGATGTGAGGAATCCTTCCGAGCATCTATCAAGGAGAATCGGCCATGAAGAACGGGTTTCGTTGTTTCGATAGCGATATGCACGTTTATGACGCAGCCGATCTGTACGCCAAGTATATGAATCCAAAATGGGGCGACCGGATCCCTTGCGGGCAGAGAAATGGTAAGCACGGCAGGGTCGAGTTCTCCATCGGCGGCGGCAAACAGACGTTGCGTGGTATCACGGAAGTGATCGATCACGGCCAGAAGCAGGTAGCCGACCACTATGACTTCGCCGTGGCGCGGGAATATGACTCGGTTTCTCAACTGGAGGCGATGGATCGCGAGGGTCTGGACGTGGCGGTGCTATTCCGGACCTCACCGCTGCACTGCGATGAAACTCTGGAACCGGAGTACGCGAATGATCTCTGCACGGCGTGGAATAACTGGATTGCCGATTTTTGTAAAGAGAACCCGCAGAGGCTCAAGGCCTCGGCGTTGATCACTTTGCATAATGTCGACCTTGCGGTTCAAGAAGTGCGCCGTGTCGTTCGGCAACTGGGGATTCGGGCACTGTCCCTCTGTCCGGAACCGATCAACGGCAGGAGAATCCACGATCGCTATTTCGATCCGCTTTGGTCGGAAATCGAAAAGCTCGAGATCGCGCTCTGCTTTCATCCGCCGGCGCGACCCAAACAGGAGCAGGTGGCGAACAAGTTTTTCGGCCATCCGAATGGCAATATCGTCGCGCTGGCGCTGCGCAATCCGGTCGAGTTGATTCAAGCGGTGGCGAGTTTTTGCGCGGGCGGTGTTTTGGAAAAATTTCCCAACCTGCGGGTCGCGTTTCTAGAAGGAAACTGCGCCTGGCTGCCATGGCTTCTCTATCGGTTAGACGAGCGCGCCAAGCTCCACGAGCCGTTGGCTGATGTGCCGCTGTCGCGCAAACCGAGCGAATACTTTCTCAAGCAGTGCTTTATTTCGGTCGATCCCGATGAGTACCTGGTAGCCGATGTGATCAAGCGGATCGGCGACGATAACCTGGTGGTTTCCACCGACTATCCGCACATCGACGCCCACTTTCCCCATGCGATCGACGAATTTCTAGAGCTTGAGGAATTGGCGGATAACAGCCGAAGGAAAATTCTCTGGGACAATTGTGCGCGGCTGTACAAGCTCGACTGAATGGCTGTTTCCGGAGGAGTACCGATGACGCAGAAAATCTGCAGTCTCGCCGTAGCGTTATTTACGTCTTTTATGTCCGGCATCGGATCAGCCGCAGAACCGCTCCCGAAGGCGCGCTTCGCCTATGGCGCGATCAACGCCTACATGGAAACGACCTGGATCGCCAAGGAGCAGGGAATTTTTCGCAAGCACAATGTCGAGGTGGAACCGGTGTTCATCATCGCGACTCAAGCGGCCCAAGCGATGCTTGCGGGAGAAGTCCCCGTCGGGCTCATTGGCCCGACCCATGTGATCAATGCGGTGGTCGCAGGCGGCGATATGGTGATGATCATGGGAAACCAAAATAAGGTCAGATACCAGCTCATCGCGCATCCGAGCATCAAACGTCCGGAAGATCTCAAGGGCAAGAAAGTCGGTATAGGCGCGAGCATGGCGGGCTTGGCAACGTTGGCCGCCATTATCGCCATGGATCACATCGGGCTGAATCCGCGCCGCGACAATATCACGCTGCTTCCCACCGGCGCCGAGCCGCTTCGACTGGCGGCCGTAAAATCCGGCGTTACGCAAGCGACGGTAGTTTCACCGGAGATTGGCAATCCCGCGACCAGCGAAGGCTACCCGGTTCTCGTCGACATGGCAAAACTCAATATTCCTTTTCAGGCCAGCGGTCTCGTCACTTCGCGAAAATTTTTGCGCAACGATGCGCATTTGATTGATCGCATCGCGCGCGCCACGGTAGAGGCAGTGAATTTCATTGCGACGCCGGCAAATAAGAATCGCGTCGTTGAATCACTGATGAAAAATCTGAAGATGAGTGCGCGCGACAAGGCCGAGACGGCTTACGCCGATCTCGTGGAGGATTTGCCGCGCAGCATCTGCCCGACCGTGCCCGGCGTCCGCTCGATCTTGAAGCTCATGGTAGAAATGGGCATCAACCCCAAAGCAACCAATCTCAAAGTCGAAGACGTTGTCGATTTGACCTTGTGCAAACAGTTGGGCGGCGACGGTAAGTGAAAGCGGCCAGGCATTTTGCCTAGCGCGCAATCGAAAACCAAAGACATGAGCTTTGTCAAAGACCTGGACGAGATCGGTTACATCGACGGCTGTATGGCGCCAAATAACACTCTTTTGAAAGCAGATGGTGTCCACACTCGTTTCAGTTGCGTCAGTGCCACACGTTTTTAGCGGTGCTTCGACCATGCTCACCACAGGCGAAATTCGGACCGGACCCCCGATTAGAACGTTCGGGGGTGACGATCTGGGGTTCGAATGCAGATCTTTTCTTTCGTGCGTGAGCGAAGATCATATAACGCGAGGAATCTGATGTTGCTCAGCGAAGACGAACTCGAACAAATGCGACAGCGATTTCATTATCCGCGCTTTTCCAAGGCGGAGTACGAGCGCCGATACACGAACATTCGCAAAATGATGCGCGGCCTCAATCTCGATTGCCTGCTGATCATCGGTGGTTCGGCGGCGTACGGCCGCTGCTGGTTCAATTTCCGCTATGTGACGAACATGCTGGGTAAGGCGGAGATGGCGAATTACTGTTTTTTTCCGAAAGAGGGCGAGCCCGCCGTAGTGACTCGGCCGGGGCATTCCCTCGCGGGCGCCATGCTGGCGCGAACGGCCGTGCGCAATATCATCGTCGGCAAACCCAGTGTCGTTGACGCCATTGTCGGGGAAATGCGGGATCGCGGCTATGACAGAGGACGCATCGGCATCGTCGAATACGATCCGTACACCGCGATTCCGAAAAATCACTGGGATCATTTTACGGCTAATCTACCACAGGCTGAATTTACTCCGGTGACGAAAGAATTCATCGTCACGCGGCTGCTAAAGAGCTCCGAGGAGATTCTTTTTCTCGAACGTTCTGCGGAGCTAGGCGACATTGGCATCCGTGCTATGCAAGAGCGTGTGAAACCGGGAATGAGCGAAGGCGAGGTTTTTGGTCTCGTTCACGACGCCGTCATGAAGGCCGGGGGTGAGATGGGTATGATTCAACTCGCTTCGTGTTCCATGCTCGATCCTGACATCAACGATCAACGACCTCGGCCTGTTGAGCGCATGATCGGCGATCGGGACATCATTAATAACGAGTTGGGTATCTTCTACAATGGTTATGAAGCGCAGTGCGGCAGACCTGTGGTGACCGGTAACCCAACGGCGGAGTACCGGGAGATGTTCGAAATCGCAAAAGAAGGTTATGGGAGACTCGTTCCGACGCTGCACGGCGGAAAAACTAGCGAAGATTCGATTCAAGCGATGCAATTCATCCGTGATACGGGCTATGAATTTTATGGCGGCTTTCTGCAGGGCATGCTCGGCGCCAACCCGCGCCACGAACCGCAAATTGGTTTCGACCGGGTGCAGAGCGCGGAAGATCGCTTTCTATTCGGCGCCGATGGAAAGCTGGTTTACGAAGTCGGTCACGTATTCACGGTGCAAATGCATATCGTCGATCGGAAACACACGCGCGGTCTTTTCGTCGCTGACTTCTTTGCGATCGAAGAAAACGGCCCGCGCTGCTTGAACAAGTTGCGGATGGAGATCATGCGAACGCAGTTGTAGCGATTCACGGCAGAAACCGCTGTTAAGAAGACTTGAACGATGCAATCGTGCTTTTCGTGCCGATCAAAAAAACCACTCAAGGCATTTATGTCCCGGCCTTAACTTTACCGGATGATTGGTCCTCGCCAGATGTTCATGGTTGTCGGCGGTTTCTTTCCGCCGGAAAATTTTAGGGTCATGGTTGGCGGTATGGCAATCAACGCGATCCATAAATAATGGCTAGACTTAGTCGCGGCGATCGAGGGCGATTGGCTATGCAGCGTTCCTGTCTTAATCCGGGATCTAAAGAATGGATGTCTCTAGTGCTGGCCATCCATCTCGTCCTGGTCACGGTCGCCAGCGCTGCTCGTGTCGTTGTTGTCGAGGATTGGATGGCGAATCGGCTGAGCCAACGAGGAATTCCGTCGGGCTGGACCGGCGAGGGATTTGGCCGGCGAGCCGATTACGATTTTACCATCGAGCAAGCGGGCGAGTCGCGTGTTCTCCACGTAAAGAGCGCTAACGAGCATTCGACAATCGTGAAAGACATCACCGGCATGGTGCGTCTGAAGGAAACCCCAATCCTCGAGTGGACGTGGAAAGCGAGCACGCTGCCGGCAGGTGGCGACGTGCGACGCAAGGAGTCAACGGATATTG
The DNA here is from genome assembly GCA_044869705.1 of Binatia bacterium. Taxonomy (GTDB): domain Bacteria; phylum Desulfobacterota; class Binatia; order UBA9968; family UBA9968; genus DP-20. Next base: position 5,545 of record JBIOXP010000572.1, read on the forward strand.
CGGCGCAATTGTATGTGATATGGCCGCGTTTCCTAGCGCTGCTGCGCTCGCGCATCATTGGTTATATCTGGGATGCGACGACTCCCGCGGCTTCGATCGTGAAAAGCAAGAAAACCGGCACGGTCACGTTTATCGTGGTACGGTCCGGAGGCAGAGATCTGGGCAAGTGGCTGACCGAGCGTCGTAACGTCGCGCAGGACTACCGAGAGTTGTTCGGCGAACTGCCCGAGGATCCAACCGCGATCACGATTTCGATCGACTCGAACGATACGCGCTCAAGCGCCGAATCGTTTATGGGTCCGATCGTTTTTCGGGAAAAATAGCGGACTCGCGGATCGAGATTTTAAAAACTTAACTGCTACCAGAGCGGATCGAGCATGCCGATCTTATTTTTCGATGGGAGGAAAAGCACTCATATGTACAACTGGCTCTGCTGCCGGGGCATCAATTTGCTGATCCTTGTAATAGTAAACTGTTGTTCGATTGCAGGATCTGCTCTGGCCGATGAATCCATCAAGTTCGCGCTGCCGGGAAATTCGATGGGCTATCTGCCGTTGTTCGTCGCGGTCCATCGAGGATTCTTCAGGGATGAGGGAGTCGAGATCGAATTACCGCGGTTGATTCCCGCGATGGCGCAGAACGCGCTACTCGCCGGCGAGGTGCAGTATCACGGGCTCGCCGATTCCGGACTGCGGCTCGCTGCGCGCGGACTACCGATCAAGGCGATTTTTTATGGCGCGGACCGGCCAATGTATTACCTGGTTGCTCAGAAGGAGATTCACTCGGTTGCCGAGCTCCGCGGCAAGAGAATCGGTGTCAGCCAGTTCGGCGGCACGTCGGATCTGTCGGCGCGTTTGGCGCTGAAGCACTTTGGCGTCGAGCCGGAAAAAGATGCTCTGTTGATCCAAATCGGCGCGGAGGGTACGCGTATGGCGGCGCTGCGCGCCGGTTCTGTGAGCGCGATCATCGTGCCGGTGCCAGCCGTGGCGATCCTAAAACGGGAGGGCTTCAACGAAGTCTCGTTCGTCGGGGACGTCGTGGAATTCGCGAGCAATGGCTACAGTACGACGGACCAGCGCATCAAAGAGCACCCGCAGGAAGTCAGAAAGGTCGTGCGCGCGCTTTACCGGGGCTTGCGCTATGCCAAAGACAATCCCGCCGGGACCATTGGCGTTATTCAAAAAGAGTGGAAGGTGGATGCGGAAATTGCCAAAGGTTCCTATCAGGCGATCGTCAAGGCGCTAAACGACGACGGCATTATCGGCGAGAAGCAGCTCAAAATTCATTTCGATCTCATTCGGCGAGTGGAGAAAAATATCGGCGAGATCCCGGTCAGCAAAGTTGTCGATTTTAGTTTGCTGAGGGATGTCAAACGGGAACTCAGCGGACGCTAAATTGGACGATCCGATGCACCACATCGTGTGACACAAGCGCCAGAAAATACTTCCGCACAGCGCAATAAAATCAGCCGCTTCGGCGACGATCCGAAGGCGGAGCTGCGGAAAAAACTGCTCCGGCGCCTTATTTGGAAAGCGCCGCTAATCTTTTTGTTGGTGCTGTTCGCCGTATGGTGGCAGATGCGATCCGAGCGCGGGACTCGGCCATCCTCGAGCACGGGTTCGAAAGCAGTGCTGTTCACCGGCAGTTGGAATGGCGAGGTCATCTATCCATCCGGCGATAAATACACTGAGGAGTTCTTCTTTCAGCCTGAAGGCGAGAAGCTCTTCGGTACCGTTTCCTTCCTCGGGGC
>JBIOXP010000573.1:0-3471 GCA_044869705.1 Binatia bacterium
AACTGTCAATGGAAACGCTGGAATTTTGCGCGCGAGAAAAATATTACTCGTCATTCGATACTTTTTGCTGCCCTTCGCCGAGAACATCGCAAGCGCTCGCCGTTGCAATACCACGGACGAAGAGAACACTTCAGAGCTATTTTGTCTCCAAGCTCATCACGCCGGAAACGGGCCGAAGCTTCTTTTGCACGAACTGTTCGAGACCCGGGCGCCCGCCATGTTCGCGAATCGTCCGTTGCGAAATCAAATTTGAGATCTCGAAGGCGACATCCGGCGGCGAGTACCAGCTGTAGTACCAGGCTTCCTTCACCGCCTTGAGAGCCATAGGACTTTTTTCCGCAAGGCATTTCGCGAGTTCCGCCACTTCATCGTCCAACGCCGCGCGCGGCACCACTCTCGAGATCAAACCGATACGCTCCGCCTCGTGCGCCGTCATCATCTTACCGGTGAGCGCGTAGTACAGTCCGTGTTTTGGCTGAAGGTGTTCGGTCAACACCGCGGTGGTTTCGCCGGCAGGAAAATGACCGAAGTTGACTTCGGGCAACCCGAACTGTGCTTCCTCAGAGGCGATGGCGATGTCGCACCCCGCGGCGACCGTCAATGCGCCACCGAGGCACCAGCCGGTGATGCGAGCGATGACCGGCTGCGGCAAAGTCCTGAGCATCTCGTTGCGCCAGCGCCGCACCTTGTCCCGCAGCTCATCACGCACTCGTTGTGGCTGAGTTTCCATGTCCAGTGAATACTGTTTCAAATCCTGCCCGGCACAAAAATTTTCCCCGACTCCGGTCAGCACAATCACCCGGGTCTCAGGGTCATAACGTAAATCCGTCAGCAGCTCGAACATTTCGTTGTGCAACTGAGGACTCATCGCGTTGCGCTTTTCCGGACGATTGAAAGCGATCGTGGTGATGCCGTTTTCTTTCGTCACCAGTAATGTCGCGTAGTTCATCGCCATGTTTTCATCTCCTTTGTGGTTTGTGATGTGTTGATGTCGCGCTGGATTAATTGACATAGCACTCGGTTATTGAATATTGCTAACACGATCGGCTGCTTGGCGGAGGCAAAATGAAAATTTCCCTGGCAACTGCTCTGATGGTCTGGCTTACCATCGGCACCGGCTGGTGTCAGACCGCACGCGTCATGAGCGCGGGCGAGTTGGCAAAGTATATGGCCGCGGATCGCGAGCGCGTGCTTTATGATGGCGCGAAAAAGGACGGCAAACTCGTCTGGTACACATCGCTGACGATTTACAAAGAAATGGCAAAGTCCTTCGAAGCCAAATACCCCGGCGTCGGCGTGGAACTCTATCGGGCGACGGCCGTCAATCTCGTGAGCCGAGTATTGAGCGAGGCCCAAGCGAAACGCTACATCGTCGATGTGGTCGAAACTACGCCGGGCTCGCTGATGCTGGTGCGCGACAATCAGCTGCTGTTGCCCTACAACTCGCCTCATCTGAGCGCGTATCCGGAGGGCTCCAAAGACAAGGCGCCCGGCGGTCTGTTTTACACCACGGTCGATCGCGAGTCCTATGCTGGAATCGGCTACAACCGCAATGCGATCCCCGGTGCCGACGTGCCGAAGAGCTTCGATGACCTGCTGAAACCCTCATTAAAAGGAAAAATGGGTATCAGCAACGAAGAGATCGCCACCCGTGTGATCGGCGCCATGCTGAAAGAAAAAGGCGAAGGGTTCATCAAAAAATTAGCCGGACAAGAGATCAAGCAGTACAGCTTGCCGGCGCTTGGCTTGAATGAATTGATCGTATCGGGCGAGGTACCGCTCTCGTTTACTGCAGTCGACAGCAATGTGAGATTGGCCGCGGGTCGAGGCGCTCCGGTCGCATGGCTCCCCGGTGATCTAGTTCCCGCCAACGCCGGCAGCTTGGGGGCGTTCTTACATACCCAACATCCGCACGCTGCGCTATTGTTCATCGATTTCATGATCGGTCCGGAAGGACAAAAATTGTTTGCAGAAAAATACGGCTACGGCAGCCCGCGAAAGGATTATGGTTTTAAACGCTGGTATCCCGAGCAGGGATTATCGACTTACGAGTATGCGAACTTGATCGAAAAATGGAACAGGATGCTGTTGCAGATCTCGCGCAGATGAGTTTCGGCATCGAGAATTGATGGGTAGCGTAATGCACATGATTTTTACCGCAATTCAATTCGACGGCAGCGAAAACATAATGGCTGTCTACGCCATGGTGCGACCACCCCGGCCCACGTGGACGCAAGCGGCTACGTCTCGTTTCTGGTACAACCGGGGCCGTTAAAGAACCGGCTGTTGTCCCAAACTGTTCCGACTGTGTATGAGCGGGCCGCCAGCGACCGCAAAGAGTACGCTCAATCTCATGAATATTGTGGCGGCATACACCGATTTCGACCGGCCCATCGCGACGGCGCCGAAAGAAACCGTTGAATTACTGCGGTAAGCTTTTCAAAAGACGCTGGCTGATGTGGGAGTTCGATACGTAAGCAAAAAAACTGGTCGACTGGGACGGCGCGAGTTTTCTCACCGGAGGCGATTTGCAAAAGCGTATCGAAGCGATCGTAACCCAACCACCGGGGGTCATCGAACGAATCGAAGGAATTTTGAAACAGACGGAATGACCCCGCAGTCTGTAGCGCGCCATGAACTTCACGATCCGATCTCACTTCTTCATCGGCTTACCAGTCCGGCCGCGACGGTTTTTGTCTCCGTAAAAAGCCCGAGCTTGGTAACGGTATATCGGCCGGAGCCATAAACCGGCCCATCATCCAATCGGCATCCCAACCCCAGCGACATCTGCAATTGGGCGTATTGCATATCCATTCGATGATCGACTTCGACATAATAACCATCGATCAGACCCGCCGGTGTTTCGAAGCGGGAGCGCGAGACACGTTTCATTACGTGGGTAACTCGTCCAACACGCTTCAGTCGGCCAGTTTCGAGATCGTACATCTTGAAATTTGCTTCGCGCGTAATCCCAAGACCTGATCGGAGATCTCGCGCAAAAACCGGCAGCGCCGGATCGTAGACGATAAAGCTCCGGCTTTTGACGAGCTCGAGCCGATCCATTGTCAGGCCGCTCACGTCATTCCTTAAATGGATTTTGGCGTAGTCGCCAAAGTCGAGCCGCCAGGATTCCTGAGCACCGCCGGCATGATGCAAGCTTAGCGGGACGATTTTTCCCCGATCCCGACCATCGATAATCCTGAATTGTTTCTGCCAATCCCCGAGAGGAAAAAGATCCCGAACGGCGATCTCATAGGACGGAGCCAATGCCCATGTTGCGGGCCCGAAAACGGTCGTCCACAAAACCAGGGTAGAAACGAGAATGGTGCGCCCAAACGCCATCGGCAGTGCCTCCAAAAGGAAAACAGTCGAGGCGGATAGTACAACACCGATTGTAGAGGATCAAAGGTGCGATGAAACTTTCCGAAACAGCAAGCACTATTATATTTTGCTTTAACTGAAGCTGCGCGC
>JBIOXP010000574.1:0-4258 GCA_044869705.1 Binatia bacterium
GGGGACGATCAGCACGGGCGGCGAATGGAAAGCTGTCCATGCGGGGCGATAGGTGCAATGCGGGATGTTTGATTTTTCGCCGGGTCGATTATTCCCGAGACTGATGCTGATCCGCCGCACGCTTTCGACCGGCGCGATCGCCATGATCTTCTCTCTGAGCATCAGCGCGCCAATTTTTGGACAATCTGCAGCGCGCGAATACACGCCCAAATCCGGACAACCCGGTAAAGACGTCGTCTGGGTGCCGAACCCGGATATGATGGTGCAGAAGATGCTCGATATGGCGCGCGTCACGCGGGATGATTACGTCGTGGATCTCGGCTCCGGCGACGGGCGCAACGTGATCGCTGCGGCCAAGCGCGGCGCGCGCGCTCATGGCATCGAATACGACGCCGATCTTGTCGATCTTGCGAAGCGGCTGGCAGCCAAAGAAGGAGTCCGCGATCGAGCGACTTTCGAGCGCGGCGATGTCTTCGTTACAGATTTCTCCAAAGCGACCGTGATTATTTTATTTTTGACACCGGAAATGAACATTCGTTTGCGGCCAAAACTGCTGAGCCTCATACCAGGCGCGCGGGTTGTGGCAAATTATTTTGCGATTGGTGACTGGAACCCCGATGAGATCGCGACCAATATAGAGGGTTGTGAGCGTTTCTGTACGGCACGTTTGTGGATCGTGCCGGCCAAGGTTGCGGGCAGATGGCAAATGCCCCAAGGCGAGCTAACGCTAGCGCAGAATTATCAGACGTTTTCCGGGACCTTGCGAGAAGCCGACGGGACATTTCCCGTGAGAGGCAAATTGCGTGGCGCGGAAATTTTTTTCGGCAACCAAAAGAGCCAGTACACCGGCCGCGTGGCGCGCGATGTCATCGACGGTATCGCGCGAAGCTCGGGTGTCGATCACAAGTTTCATGCAAAGCGCCTGACGCCGTGAAGGTTAGCTGCCGTAAGAGGCTGTCCACGTGCCGTTTACTCGCGCACACTTTTTAAAACGGTCATTTGGGTGAGACACGATCTCGGCTCAAGCGGCGCTCACTGACCTGAGCTCGTCATAGTTTTGCAAGCTCAGCTTTCTTGTGCCGTGCTCCAACTCATGAATCATGGCCAAAACTTTTCGGCAGAGTGGCGTGGCGAGTTGTAGTTTCTCGCCTTCGCGCACCACGTAGGCGAGGGTGAAGTCGACTTCGGTTTTGATGCCTTTTTGAATCTGCCGAAGCGGGCCTTTGCGATCGTCGATTTTCCAGGATTTGGCGAACTGATTGACAGCCGCGAGCCGCTTTTCGAACGGGATGCTCGGGTGAAAATCCAGCGGATTATATTCGGCGAGCGAGATAAAGCGGGCATCGCTCGCCTTTCCGACCGCGACGACCTCGGCAAAAAAGTCTGTCAGATTGCGCCGGCACGCTTCGCCAGCGCAGCTTTCCACCAGCGAAGCATCGGCGAGGGAGCCGTAGTATCCCAAGCAGGTGTAGGTGAGCTTGCTCCAGAGCACTCCGAGAATGTTGTCGGTGATTTCCGTATCCATGACTTGCTTGAGCGTGCGCTGGAGGTCGTCAAGCTGGGGCGTGGTCTTGCCGTGCAAATGGCCGATATAAAGGTGGCCCCGGATCGCCGTCTGGACGTGTCCGGGCGCCACTCTGCGGCACCCCATGCGAATGGCCATGCCGATGGTTCTGTCGACGCCGACTTTTTCTGCGAGCAGCGGCGGGTTGATGCCGTTTTGCATCGAGACGAGTAAGCCGCTGTCCGTAAGATGCGGCAGCACGGTGCGCAGCGCGTCGGGGGTATAGTTCGAGCGCACGGCGATGAAGCCGATATCGTATTTGCCTTCGATCTCCTCGGGAAAACCGATCTTCACTTTAACGTTGAAAGCACCGTCAGGCACGTCCACCTGGAGGCCGTCTTTTCGGATCGCGGCGATGTGCTCTCTGTCGATATCGACAAAGCTTATGTCGTGACCGGCGCGCGCCAACCTGCCGCCAATGATCCCGCCAATTGGGCCGGTGCCGATCACAATCATGCGATTGCTCATTTCTACCTCCGCTCCTGAACGCGGCCAACATATGCAATGCGCGGAATCGGGTCAACGGATAAGCCGCAGCGCCATACTCTTGAACAAACCAGGTCGGTAACATAGTTTCTGTGGATGCAGTTTCCCGTCATCGGAAAGGGGCAGCTATGAAACTACGGTGCTTGGCACTTGTGATTTTTTGGGTTCTCTGCGCGGGTCAAGTCTTGGCGGCCGATCGAGTTCGTATCGGATATAGCTCCATCAGCGGCGCGTACACGCCCATCTGGGTGGCCCATGAGGGCGGCTACTTTGCCAAAGAGGGGTTGCAGGACGATATCATTCTGATTCCGAGCGGCACCCAGCTCGCGCAGGTGACGGTCGCGGGCGAGATCGACATCGGCTCCCTCAATGGCAGCTCGGCGATCGCCGCGGCCCTGCAGGGCGCGGATCTCAAGATCATCGGCAATTCGGGCAACAAAATGGTGTTCTCGCTTTTCGTGCGGCCGGAAATCAAAAGCGTCGAGCAATTGAAGGGCAAGAAGGTCGGCGTTACCCGGTTCGGCTCGGCGCCGGATATCTCGGTGCGTTACGCGCTCAGAAAATACAACATCAATCCCGACAAGGATCTCACGTTGATCCAGCTCGGTTTCATGGCGACGGTTGCCGGGGGATTGCAGGGCGGTTCCATCGAGGGCGGCGTGGTTTCTCCGCCGACTCAGTTCGCGGTCGAAAAAGCCGGTTTCAAGGAATTGATCAACATCACCGATATGGATTTCGCCTTTCCCAATCCGGCACTCGTGGCGGTGGGTTCGATCATCCGCAGCAAGCCGGACGTGATCAACCGCTTCATGCGCGCCTACGTGCGCGGCATGCACCGCGCTCGCACCGATCCGGCGTTCACCTATAAGTCGATGGCAAAATACAGCAAGATCGAAGACGCAGCAGTGTTGAAGAAAGCCTACGAGTTTTACATGAGCAAGGTTCTGGAAAAGGCGCCCTACATCAACATGGTCGGCGTGCAAAACGTACTGGACGATCTGGTGAAAACCGTACCCGCCGCCAAGAACGCCAAGCCGGAGCAGTTCGTCGACATGCACTTTCTCGACACGTTGGAGAAGAGCGGCTTGTTGAAGGAACTCTATCAGTAAAATTCTTTTAGCGCGCATGATGAAATTTCATCGGTTCTTACTCATCCTCGCCGGACTTATGCTCGGGCTCGGTGCTGACGCTCATGGCCAGCAGAAAGTGGCCGCGAGCTATCCGGGAATTGCCGGTTACAATATTCCTTTTTGGGTCGCGCTCGATGCCGGCGAATTCAAAAAAGTCGGATTGGAAGTCGATCCGGTCATGATCTCAGGCGGCTCGAAGAGCATGCAAGCGCTCTTATCCGGCGGGCTCGATTTCGCGCACGTGAGCGGCGGCGTTTCCGTCCAGGCCAACTTGAGCGGCGCGGATGTGACGATCCTCGCAACCGCGGCGAACTCGATGTCCGCCGGCGTCATCGGCGCGAAGGACATCAAGACTATTCAGGATCTGCGCGGGAAAAAAATCGGCATCGCAAGCTTCGGCGGCAATAACGATATCGGTTTACGCTTCGCGTTCAAAAAGAACGGCATCAATCCCGACAAGGAGGTTACGTTCTTACAGATGGGCGGCGAGCGCAATCGCTTGACCGCACTGGAGCGCGGCGCAATCGCGGCAACGATCATGTCGCCGCCGGGCTTGTTTGTCGCCGAGGCGCAGGGTTACAGCCGGCTTGGCGATCTGAATGCGATGGGGATGCGCTATCCGGAGTTGTCGATCGTCGGCCGGAAACGGGATCTCAAAGAGCGGCGCGATCTGGTGCGGCGCTACCTGCGGGCCTATTTGGAGTCGGTGCGGGTGATGAAGAGCAACCGCGACCTGACGGTCCGCGTGATCGAAAAATATATTCACGTTGGTTCCAAAGCCGAAGCGCTGAAAACCTATGACTACTTCGTCAAGAGCATCTCCGATACGCTGCGCACCGAGCGCGACGGCATCACTGAGTTCCTGGCCACTTTGGAAACAAAAACGCCGGGAGTGTCGAAACGCAATCCCAATGAATTTATCGACGAGTCGGTGTTGGAAGAGGTGTTGAAAGTCCGATAGCCCAGAGTGAGGATGTCTCGTCATTCACGCTGCAATCGTTTGTATCGGAATGTCATTCTGAGGCCCTTCGATTTACTCAGGATAAACTCCGGCGAAGGATCTGATTCGTTACAGTGG
>JBIOXP010000575.1:0-9632 GCA_044869705.1 Binatia bacterium
GGACAGTACGGAGGCGGGTAACTTGATTAAAACTCCAGGCTTCGGGAAATTCGGCCTGAGCTTCCGGACTCATTAGGTCAACGATGCGTACGACGTCTTTATCAATCATCGCTCTCCCTGGAGGCAAACCCCGGATGAGCGGTGTAACCGTATCGCGTAGGACATAACCATGCATCCGTATGAGGCTACGAGACGGTAACCATCATCCTCAATACGGTAAATATTCGCGTCTGCTGGAAATTGGAATTTTGCACATTCGAATTTGTTTCGAAGATTTCGGATTCGTCCTTCGAATGACTATGTTGTGTTATCGTAAGAGGATATTTCTAAGTTCAGTGGCAGAGTGAAGGTAAATCTGCTGCCTTTGCCGACTTCGCTCTCCACCCAGATCCTTCCTCCATGCAATTCTATAAACTTCTTCGCTAGCGTTAAGCCCAATCCCGTTCCTTCGCTCTTGTGCGTCAAGTCGGAGCCTACCTGGCGAAACTCCTCGAAAATTTTGGGTTGATCTTCCGGCGCAATGCCGACGCCTGTATCAGTGACGGATATTTCCACCGAACCATCGCTCTGCCTGGCGTCAATTCCAATCCGTCCGCCCTCCGGTGTAAACTTGACAGCGTTGGAAAGCAGATTGAGAAGAATTTGTTTAATCTTGCGCTCATCGCCGACGAAATCGCCGAGCCTCTCATCGAGATCGAGATCGAGTGTAATGCCATGTCGGGTGGCGCGCTCGCGCACAAATGTGCGCGCGTTGTCGATCGCCAGGGGAAGATCGAACGTAGCTAGCTCGAGTTCCATGCGGCCCGCTTCGACCTTGGACAGATCGAGAATCTCGTTGATAAGAGAAAGCAGATGCCGGCCAGAGGTGAGAATATCGTCGGTATATTCGGCTTGCTTGTCGTTCAGATCGCCGAACAATTTCTCACCTAAAACTTCGGAGAAGCCGATGATGGCATTAAGTGGTGTGCGCAGCTCATGCGACATGTTGGCGAGAAATTCCGACTTGTGCCGGTTAGCGGCCTCGATTTGCCGGCTCTTGTCTTCGATTTCTCTGAAGAGCCGCGCATTCTGAATCGCCAAGACCGACTGCGTCGCAAAGGTCTTCAAAAGCTCGATCACTTCGGGCCGAAACTCTCCGGTCGATTTCCGCCGCACTACCAATCCGCCAACAATCCGGTCTTCCCGTAACAACGGCACGGCCAAGCTCGATCGGAACCCGAAGCGTTCCAGTAATTGCCTCATTCGAGGAGTATAAGCCCGCTCTTCAAGGATATTCGGGATCTGTACAGGCTCACGATTCGCCGCCGCTCGACCGACCACTCCGTCTCCCAGACGAGGTGGATTTGCACGTAAGGAAGTGATGAGTTCGTCTTCCATACGGTCGGTGGCGCGCAGGTGAAATTCTTCCGAGGCTTCGTCATATTCGTAAATCGCCCCGCCGTCGGTGCCACTCAACTGAACCGCGTGGGAAACAATGCGCGTCAATACGGTTTCGAGGTCGAGCGTGGAACTCACCGCTTGACTGACTTCACCCAGCGCTTTGAGCTCACCCACGGAGCGTGTCAGTTCGTTGGTCCGCTCAACCAATTCTTTGAACAGCCGCACGTTCTCGATGGCGATCACGGCTTGGTCGGCGAAGGTTTGCAGTAGCGCGATTTGTTTTTCGCTGAACGGACGGACTTCCGTTCGGCGGATTACGATCGCGCCGATCGGCATGCGCTCGCGGTACAAAGGCGTTACCAACAAGGTGCGTAGGCCTCCTTGCAGACCACGAGTTCTGGCCTGGGGGGGAAATTCGTCAAGATGCTCTTGAAGATCTGTTATATGAATCGTCTCGCGATCAAGAATTGCTCGGCCTGACGGCGTTTCACGATTCAGGGGCCTACGATCAGCAATCGGTGGCAGTGACCCGAATGACGCCGCGAGGCGTAAAAGATCGCCCTCGACCCGAAGTATGGAAGCGTCTGTTGCCTCACAGAGTTTGGCAGCATTCTCCGCCACCACATCCAACACCGGCTGCACGTCGGTCGGTGAGCTCGCGATGACGCCCAAGATCTCACTCGTCGCAGTCTGCTGGTCTAGCAATTCCTTGAGTTCATTGAAGAGCCGTACATTCTCGATGGCAATTACGGCTTGGTCGGCGAAAGTCTCTAGCAGCTTAATCTGCGCAGGCGTGAAGGGTCGCACTTCCGTGCGGCGTGCGTTCAGTACACCAATGAGATCACCCTGCTGACGAAGGGGCACGACCAAGAACGTGCGCCCGCTTATCATTTCGAATTCGTTCTGCGCGCGCGTGTCGGGCACGTGGAGCGCACCGTACTCGCGTACCCAGCGAAACTGCGGCTCGTCAATACTGATCTCGATGCGGTGAATCGGTATGGGACCAAAATGAGCCCGCGGCAACATCCTATTCCCCTCTTGAAGCCGCAGCACGACGTCATCGATTCCACAAACGCGCGCCGCGCTCTCGACGATGGCGTCCAGCACCGGCTGCACGTCCGTCGGAGACCGGCTGATGATGCCGAGCACCTCGGCGGTTGCCGTTTGATGCTCGAGGGCTTCACGCAATTCAGCATTGCGCTCCTGCAATTCTTTGAACAGTCGGACGTTCTCGATCGCGATCACCGCCTGATCAGCAAAGGTTTTGAGGAGGACGATCTGCTTGTCAGTGAACGGTCGTACTTCGGTCCGGTGAATGATAATTACACCGATAGCGACTTCCTCGCGCATTAGCGGCACGGACAGACCCGTTCGTATGCCTAGACGCTGGACGAGATCCGCATCGCCGGGAAATTCGCTTTCGATCTTTGTAGCGAGATCATGGATGTGGATCACTTGTCGATCGATCACGGCTCGGTGCGATACCTTGCCGCGATCCATGGCCGCTTCTGCTCCGACCGGTCCTCTTGATAGTCCCCCAAAAACGGCGACCCGCCGAAGAAGATCACCGTCAACACGATGAATGACTGCGTGGCTTGCATCGCACAGCCGCGCGGCATTCTCTGCAACCACATTCAGGACGGGCTGAATGTCGGTCGGCGAACTGGCAATAACGCTCAGAATTTCACTCGTTGCTGTTTGCTGTTCGAGCGATTCTTTGAGTTCTCGGAATAGACGTACGTTTTCAATCGCGATGACCGCTTGGGCGGCAAAGGTTTCAAGCAGTTTGATTTGTTTGTCCGTGAACGGACGGACCTCCATGCGGCGGATATGAATCGTCCCAATGGGAGTTCCTTCGCGCAATAGTGGCGTGGCCAGCACCGTCCGAACGCCGAGACTTCTAGCGAAGGGCGCTAGGAGATCGTTTGCTGGTTCTGCCGCCAAGTCATGGATATGAAGGGTTTGCCGGTCAATCACGGTTCGTCCGGGTATAGAGCCACGATGTATTGATGTTAGAGGCTCACTACCCCGCCGTGTCGGCAACAACCCATAACGCGCCCCTGATCGAAGCTTGTCGCCATCAATGCGATGTATGACCGCATCGGTGGCATCACAGAGGCGCGCGGCATTTTCGGCGACCACATCAAGCACCGGCTGAATTTCCGTTGGCGAGCTGGCGATCACACCCAAGATCTCACTCATCGCAGTTTGTTGTTCCAACGATTCTTTCAGTTCTTGGAACAGCCGAACGTTCTCGATTGCGATTATTGCCTGGCTAGCGAATGTTTCGAGCAATTTAACGTGTCGTTCTGAGAAGGGACGCACTTCCATGCGTCTGATGTTGATCACGCCAATTGGCGTTCCTTCTCTGATCATCGGCGCGCTGAGAAACGTCCGGAGTCCTCGGCTCAAACCCTGGCTCAGCGGGAATTCGTCTTTGCGTTCCTGAAGATCATGAACATGCAAGGTCTGTCGCGTAAGAATCGCTCGGCCGCTAGGATTTAATGAGCTGATCGGGGTAAACTCTGGCGCTGGCAGAGAGCCAAAGGAGGCCACTAATCGCGTTCTGTCACCGTCTACGAGCCGAATCTGTGCGTCCGCCGCCTCGCAGAGTCGAGCAGCATTTTTAGCAACGGTATCCAACACCGGCTGGATATCTGTTTGCGAACTGGCAATCACGCCTAAAATTTCACTCGTCGCCGTCTGCTGCTCCAAAGACTCCTTGAGCTCGTTGAACAGCCGCACGTTCTCAATCGCGATGACCGCCTGATCGGCGAAGCTTTCGAGGAGTTTGATCTGCGCCGGGGTGAAGGGGCGCACCTCGACGCGGCGCGCGGTCAGCACCCCAATAAACTCCCCATGCTGACGAAGGGGAGCAGCCAAGAAGGTTCGCCAGCCACCGACGGAACCCAAGGTCGGGAACTCCTTCTGCGCATGGACGTCGGGGATGTGAACCGTGCCACGCTCGCGGATCCAGCGAAACTCTGGTCGATCACTACTGAGCTCGATGGCGAGAACCGGTATGGAACCAAAATGAGCCCGCGGAACCAGAAAGTCGTTCTCCTTGAGTCGCAGCACCACATCATCGATTCCACAAACCCGGGCCGCGCTCTCGACGATTGCGTCGAGTATCGGCTGCACCTCAGTCGGCGAGCGGCTGATGATCCCAAGTACTTCTGCCGTTGCCGTTTGATGCTCCAGGGCTTCGCGCAGTTCCGCATTGCGCTTTCCGAGTTCTTTGACCAAGCGCACGTTCTCAGCGACGCCAGCGCTCTCGCGCTGTAAAGCTTGGGCGAGTTCCCGGCGTAACTCCGCAATCGTCTGCTGCGTCGGCGAGTTTTTCACCACACGACTGCGCAGTTTCGCCTTTTTCACCGTAGAACCCTTTTTGGGTGCGCATGCCATACGAACTGAAACTCGGAAAACGTTGGTCGCGGGAGAAATAGGTGAAGGACAGGATCGGGTTGCCGTGGCAACGGCTTCCCCAGCGGCTATGCTGAACCTTACTTCAGGCGCGCCGTAGCGTCAAATGAGAATCAACGGCTTGAGCTTAGGCGCCGAATCATTGCCGTTATAGGGATGATTCTGCGAACCTCATCGAATCACCTTGTCCGCTCTCGTTAGAACATTAGGCGGGACTATCAGGCCGATCTGCTTGGCCGCTTTTAGATTGATGATCAGCTCAAATTTAGTCGGTTGCTCTACCGGGAGATCGGCGGGGTTCGCGCCCTTTAGGATCTTGTCGACCAGCGACGCGACGCGCCTTGAGATTTCGGTCTCGTCGGCTCCGTACGACATCAAACCACCACTTTCGACATGAATTCCCTGACCGTAGATCGCGGGCAGCCGATTTTTTGTCGCGAGGTCCGCTATCTGTTTCTGATTTGAAATGGCTAACGCGTGGTCCGTCACGGCAAGAGCGGCGCTACGCGCCTGAATAGCCTTTTGGAACGCGCGCTCGTATTGGTCGGCGCTGCTGACCTCCATGGAATGAACTTGTAGCCCCAGTTCTCGTGCCGCCAGTTGGCTCTCTTTCCATTGTGGCGCAGAGCCTGGATCCTTTGGATTCCATAGTACGGCGCAGTGGGAAAGCTTGGCAACGGTTTCCTTGAGTAACTCCAATCGTTTGCTAGCTAACACCGGCGCAATATTGGTAACTCCCGTAATGTTTCCCCCCGGCCGTGCAAGGTTATCAATCAGCCCAACCGCAACAGGATCAGACACGCGAAGAAAGACGACGGGGATCGTGCTGGTAGCATTTTTAAGAGCTAGTACAGCAGGCGTCGAGGAAGCAACGACGATCTCAACCTTGAGACCGACCAATTCTTCAGCCAGCGCTTGGAGCCGGTCTGGTTTATTATCAGCGTATCGATACTCTATAGCGATGTTCTTCCCCTCGACATACCCGAGCGCACGGAGTTCTTGTCCTAATAGTCCCGAGCGCTCCGCGCCTGAAGCGGGAGAATTGGGTAAGAGCCGACCGATCTTTGGTATCTTTGACTGTTGCTGCGCCTCAGCCCGCGCCCCACAGATCGCGAGCGCGACGATGATTGTAAAAAGCCCTACCCATTTTGGATTTTGGATTGCCGATTTTGGATTATCGGAAGAAGAACTCGGAAGTCGGAGCGAAGTCTTTTTATTCATGCGCCTTTTTCCTGAATCCAAAATCTAAAATCGAAAACCTGTGCTGAGCTATGTCGAAGTATCCAAAATTATTTAATGACCTTGTCCGCTCTTGCCAGCGGAATCGTGAGGCCAAGCTGCTTTGCGGTCTTGAGATTGATGATCAGATCAAACTTTGTCGCCTGCTGCACCGGCAAGTCTGCCGGTTTGGCGCCTTTCAAGATCTTGTCCACAAACTCAGCGGTGCGCCGCCATAACCGTATTGTTCGGGCCGTAGCTCATCAAGCCGCCGGCCTCAACAAACTCATTGTAGTGGTAGATCGCCGGCAACCGGTTCTTTTTGCCGCGAAGTCCAACACTCGGCGTTGCTGAGTATTGATACGTGCACCTGTGGTCGTAATGAGCGCCTGGGCGCGTTCCTCTTGCGCTCGTGCGAATGCGCCCTCAAAATCATCAAGGCTTCGCACCTCCAGCGATAGAAGTTTGAGTCCCAACGCCTTGGCTGCAGCCTCCATCTCTGTAAGAGGCAGGTTTCCCCTCGATCCACCCGGTTCCCATAGGAAGGCCACCCGGGCAACCTTGGGGAAGGCTTCCTTGAGCAGCTCCAACCGTTTGCCATCTAGATCCGGCACCATGAGACTAAGACCAGTGATATTCCCGCCTGGTTGCGCCAGGCTGGAAACAAGCCCAGTTCCTACTGGATCGTTAGCAGAGGCGATTACGATCGGAATCGTCTCGCTCGCCTTCTTGGCAGCTAATGTAGCGCTGGGGCTGCTGGTGACGATGACGTCAACTTTGAGCTGGACCAGTTCGGCTGCAAGGTCAGGCAGCCGTTCGCCTTTCCCTTCTGCATAACGGTCCTCAATGAGAATGTTCTTTCCTTCGACATAGCCAAGCGCACGCAGACCTTGGCGCAATGCTTCGACCCGAGCCGAAAGGAAGGACGCGGATGTCGGGATCAGAATTCCTATCCGGTGAATTCGCGCCGGCTGCTGCGCCTGGGCCACGTTGCTACAGAACCCGAGAATAAAAACAATCAGCGTGCTAAACACTGCCCCGCTGAAGAGTGATAACCTTGTGCCAGCCGGCGTCACTGGTATAGAATTCTTCGTTGGAGGTATGGTCATGCGTTATTCCGTGCTTCTTGAACCGATCAACGAACCTGAATTTCAAGGTTACTATTACGCCCATATTCCAACGCTCGATCTAACGACTCACGGTCAAGGAATCGAAGGAGCCATCGCTGCGGCTCAGGAGCTGATTGAGGCGTGGGTTCAAGAAAAGCGGTCGCACGGCGAGAAGGTTCCGGTCGAAGCCAAGTCGCTAATCGCCCACGTCGATATCCCCGATGCCGTATTCCGCCCGTGAAGTTCTCGCCAAGCTCCTGCGCGCCGGATTTGTAGAAGTACGACAGAGCGGCAGCCATAAAGTCCTTCGACACCCCGATGGCCGCCAAACCTACGTGGCCATGCACCCGGGTGGATTGCCGACGGGAACTTTTCGGAAGATCCTCAAACAAGCCGGCCTTTCGGAAGAACAGTTTCGCGATTTGTAGTCGTCGCATTGAGTTTTATCTGTCCGATCTACTCTCGGCGTTTCCAAACCGATTCCAGAACCCCAAGGTGGTCTTTGACCCGTGACGCGACATTTCTCACTCACTATTTGTGACTAGATATTGGGTCAGACTTCGCCTGCACTAACTCCTAACTCCACACTACCGGATCACCCAGTCCGCCCTCGCCAGCACTCTTTGTGGGATCGTCACTCCGATCTGTTTTGCCGTTTTAAGATTAATCACAAGCTCGAATTTCGTGGGTTGCTCGACCGGCAGATCTGCAGGCTTCGCCCCCTTGAGGATCCGGTCGACATAGATGGCCACGCGCCGGTAACTGTCCGCGATCTCCGCGCCGTAGGACATGAGCCCACCGGCATCTACAGCTTCTCTTCTGCCGTGCATCGACGGCAACCGGGTTTTTAACGAAAACCCGGCGATCCGTTTTTGATTAGCAAACATTAGTGGTCCCGTGGTTACGTAAAGTCCATCCGGGCGGTGCTTGTCTAGCGCAGCAAATATTTTCTCGAAATCGTCCGCCGCTCGTACCTCCTTCGGCTGAAGAATCAACGCCAGTCCACTTGCTGCAACTGGGAGAACCTCTTTCATGTCGAGTACACTAGCTGGAACGGTGGGATCGTAGAAAATGGCTACACGAGCAATTTTAGGAACCGCTTCTTTGAGCAGCTCTAGCCGCTTACCGCCCAGTTCCCTGGTAACGCTTGAAAGGCCGGTGACATTGCCGCCCGGATGGGCCAGGCTTTCAACTAGACCTGCTTTGACAGGGTCGTCCGGAATGCCCACCATAATAATGGGAATCGTCTTGGTCGCATTCTTGGCCGCCCAGATCGGCGCCGGCCCTCCTGCTACGACGATGATATCCATTTTGAGACGCGCCAGCTCGCCCGCAAGCTCAGGAAGCCGATCTCGCTTCCGATCCGCATACCGGTTCTCGATGGCGATGGTCTGTCCTTCTATATAACCGAGATCCCGCAGAGCCAGCCGAATCGCGTCAGAACGGACGGCCTCACTAGCAGAATCCCCATTTGATAGATAGCCTATCCGGGGGATTTTTTTCGGCTGCTGAGCGTTAGCAGAACCGCAAAGGGCCAAGAGCGTGGCGCAAAGCGCAAGAGCAAAAATGTTTTGCCACACTGTCTTCATCTCACGGCTTACCACTCACGCCTCACGGCTACTTTCACTTAATGACTTGATTCGCGCGCTCGAGCAGGTTGACTGGAATTGTCAGGCCGATTTGTTTCGCAGCTTTCAGATTAGTTTCCCCATACTTTCATGGATAATTGATAATCGATCACTGACAACGGTCATCTAATTACTCGATCCGCTCGTGCCAGGACATTCGGTGGAATGGTCAGTCCCATCTGCTTTGCGGCTTTTAGGTTGATGATAAATTCGAACTTTTTCGCCTGCTCCATTGGCAGATCTGCGGGCTTAGTGCCTTTAAAAATCCTGTCCACGTGATATGCGGCGCGCCTGTAACTTTCGGCATCATCGGCTGAATAAGACGTCAGGCCGCCAGCCTCTACGTACCGACTTACGTCATGCATTGAAGGCAGTCGGTTCTTTATAGCAAGCTCCGCAATCCGCTTTATGTATTGATCGAAGAGGGAACCCGAAACCGTGATGAGCGCGTTCGCGCGCCATTTGGCGACAGCTTGAAATGCAAGGTCAAAATCAGGGTTCGGAGCCCGAACTTCGAACAATTGAAGCTCTATATTTAAGGCGCGCGCCGGAGCCTCATACCATTTAAAATCATTACGCGCCTGTCCCGCTCTCATAAGCGCGCCGACGCGCGATATCTTCGGAACCGCCTCCATAAGCAACTCGAGCCGTTTTCCACTTACCTCCCGCTGAAGTGTAGTGACCCCCGTGACATTTCCGCCTGGGCGCGCCAAGCTGTCGACAAAACCCGCCGCGACAGGATCTTGAGTTGTCACCACGACAATAGGGATTGTCTTGGTCGCCTGCTTGGCGGCGCGGATCGCTGGTTGAGGTCCAAGGACAAGGACATCGACTTTGAGTAGAATGAGTTCAGCCACAAGGCTTGGGATACTGT
>JBIOXP010000576.1:0-2065 GCA_044869705.1 Binatia bacterium
ATCCGCTGCACCATCGAACGCAAGCCGTTTGAGCGTTGAGGCGTAAGATTTGCCCGGAGACCAATCCGCTCGAACAGCGCCAGTGCGTCGATGTCCAGAATTTCCCGCGCGCTCTTGCCGGAGTACAGCGCAAACAATATCGCGATCAGGCCGCGCACGATGTGAGCATCGCTATCGCCTTCAAATGTGAGCACCGGTCCCGAAGACCCGTTGGGCTTTACATGTGTCAGTAGCCAGACCTGGCTGGCACAGCCTTGGACCTTGTTGGCTTCGGAGTGAGCGCTCTCGGGCAAAGGCGGCAGCGTGCGCCCAAGCTCGATGACATAGCGGTAACGATCGTCCCACTCCTCGAGTAGCGCGAAATTTTCAACGATCTCATCAATAGCAGTCATGACGCACATATATACGCTCGCGCTCGGCGCCGCCAATAGATTGGCAGGTGCCGAATGCGATGAAATCGGCCTGAATTGGGGGTTTATGCCGCCGGGCCGTTAGCGCGTGCTTCACGCCGGGGCGGCAACGGGACCGGAGCACGCCAGGCCGGGGCCATATCGCTCGGGGTCAACGTGCCCTGACCGCCAGGCGCCTTGTTGTCGGCCTTTTCTGGCGCTGCGGATTTTTCACGGAGCTTCGTGATGAACTCATAGAGCGTTCGTGCGCCGGCCTCGGCCTTGTGGCCAAGGGCGACGGCGACCTTGCCGCCTGTAACGCAAGCATCGGGTTGGCGTTCGCAGAAACCCCGAACGTCGGAAACGGCGGCGCTTGCGAATGTCACGGCTTCCGAAGCGTCAATCTGTGCATCCTGCGACGTCGATTTGGTGCCGCTGGGCAGCAGCACGCAAACAACGCACAGCCAAAATGCCATTCGCAGAAGAAAGAACATGACCCTACCCGTAACGATCCCCGGCAGGCGTTACGCCGCCTTTGAGACAAACCGTAGCAGATAGCACTGAAACTGTTGTTCGAAATGCAACGAGCTTTTTGGACAAACTCGAAGCGAATTTTCGTCAAATTTGAGATACCCGCGATTGCGACAAATTTCGCACACGCACGTTCCGCCCCGTTTATCAGGCTTGACCGGATTACCGACATGGTTACCGGACCGGTAAGAAATCGGCTGCAGCCGGCCCGTGCATCACGAGACGGCAACTGAAATTTCACCATGACCGGCGAATAGCCGAACAACCATCCTCAAGGCCGCGCGGGCGGTGTTGATAAGGCATTGCCACGCCGGGCCTTTAGCCTTCGATTAATCGCCTGTGTCCTAAGGTCCGCGCGAGATAGGGGCGCGTCCGCTTGCCGAGACGTGACAGGGACGGTGAGTTTTTTCTCGCCAATACGAAACTACGTCGACGCTTTGGTGCCTGTTGCCGCGCAACAAGATGCCCTTACGGCCGCGCGTTATCGTGCTTTCATTCTGCCGCGCTTGATGGGAAGTCTCGCTGCGCTCGCAAGCCTTCCAGTCTATCTGGTTTTGCGCGGCGTACCGAATGAAATTGAAATCGTCGTCTTCTCCTGGCTCATCACCCCGATTCTCATCGTCTACTTCCTGGTTCGCACCGGGCGTTACGAAACCGCACACATTCTATCTTCGCTTTCGCTGAGCGCGCTTGTTGTACTCGTCGCGTTTTTCGCGGGCGGCATTGGATCGTTTGCGGCGATCTGGCTCGTCGTGGTGCCCCTCGAGGCGGCACTTTCCGGATCGCGCCGGGTTGTGTTGATTTCGGCCGGGTTTTCAATGGCTGCAGGCCTGTTGCTGCTGATGCTCGGCATGGCCGGACTTATCCGGCCGAACAGCGCGGATATGCACGCGGCTCTTGCCGCACTCGCGATCGTTTCTGCGTTGTTATATGCGACAGGTCTCGCGCTTGCTGCCGTGTCGCTCGTTCGTGCAGGTGCCCAGCTGCTCGGTGCAGAGGAAAATCGCTATCAGCTTTTGATCGGGAACATGACGGACGTTATTATCCGTTGCAGCAAAGGCGGCTCGGTCATTTTTGCTTCGCCGGCGGCCGAACCCCTATTCGGGACTTCCATCACCGAACTTGTCGGCAACGAACTTTTCGAA
>JBIOXP010000577.1:0-5156 GCA_044869705.1 Binatia bacterium
ACCTACACAGCAGTGCTCGCGCAGGCGTTGGAAAACAGTTAAAACGGCGGGCTGCTTTCTCCTGTGAGCGAGGTTCCAATGCGCGCGAACTACATACGGCAGTTCGTGTGGGCCGGCATCTACAATAAGACTCTACTCTCTTCATTTGGCTGCGGAGAATCAGATGCGCCGCAGCCGCGTCCGCCGAAGGTCGAAGTCGTTCAGGTCCAGCAAAAGGATGTTCCCGCCCGCTGTTTATGACATCGCTTGCGTTTATTCTGGGCTGTGTGCCGCTGTGGATTGTCACCTGGGCGGGCACGGTCGGGCGCCAGGAACTGGGCACCATCGTAATCATGGGAATGGGGGTTCGACCGGCTGTTTGCGGGCCTGCTGAAACCGATTTCGTTTTATGCAATTGAGCGGCTATCGCATTGGCGCGAGGCGGAACATCGAGCCGCAGCGCAGTCACCGCTCCCAGCAACGGAGTAGGAATTGACATGCGCGACGAACTTAGCAGATCTCAAATTCTGCAAGTGAAATCCGCAATATCTCCGGCGCAGGCGCAAAAGCGGCAAAAACAATTCCCCCTTTCATGCCCCGACATCATGTTTTCCAGTTATCTGCGTGTGGTCACGCTGATTACGCTGACGGCCGATATTTCGGCAGATGCCGATAGCCCGGCAAAACGCCTCAGCACGTTGGCCGCAACCCGATCTGAACATCGTGTAAGTTCAACGACTCCGATACAAATCCAACTGGTGCATCGTTTGCTGCCGATTCGGAAAGTAACCACACACGAATGTAGGAAGGATAATCGCCATGGGAAATCTAACTGGCAAGGTCGCGATCGTAACGGGTGCATCGAAAGGGATCGGCGCTGGTATCGCAAAAGAGCTCGCGGCAGCGGGAGCTTCGGTCGTCGTGAACTATGCATCGAGCAAGGAAGCGGCTGATCGAATCGTCGCCGAGATTAACAGGAAAGGTGGAAAGGCCGTCGCAGTCAAAGCAAATATGACGAAGACGGCCGACATTGAAAATCTCTTTGCTGAAACCGACAAAATTTTTGGCGGGCTCGACATTCTCGTCAACAACGCCGGCGTATATGAATTTGTGCCGCTGGATGAGGTTACCGAAGAGCATTTTCACAAACATTTCGATTTAAACGTTCTCGGGCTGATCCTCGCTTCGAAAGAAGCCCTCCGCCATTTTGGTTCAGGTGGAGGTAGCATCATTAACATCAGCTCGGTAGCCAGCACTGCGGCGATGGCAAATACGTCCGTCTACAGCGCCACCAAAGCCGCCGTCGATGCTGTAACGAAGTCATTGGCAAAAGAGCTTGGACCGCGAAAGATTCGGGTCAACTCGGTCAATCCCGGATTCACCGAGACCGAGGGCGTCCACGGAATGAATGGATTTCTCGATAGCGAGCTGCCAAGCGAAATGGTGGCAAAGACGCCTCTTGGGAGGATAGGTCAGCCTTCCGACGTCGCACCGGCGGTAGTGTTCCTCGCCTCCGGCGACGCGGGATGGATCACCGGCGAAACGATCAAAGTATCCGGCGGCCTGAACTAGCGATTACGCGCCCGTGGTGCAAAAGAGCCACCATAAAAAAGCAAAAAGAAAAACGGGACGGAATTTTCCCGGGGATCGACGTCGCTGTCAGAGCGGTCGCATCCGCCTGCCTGAGTATTCAGCAGCTGCTGAAAATTCGGCAGGCGTTTCGCAATCGAGTGTTAAATGTTTCAAAAGTTGTTCACGGCGCATCGTTTCCAGATAGCCTGTATCCCAGAGCGGGCAACTCGAACGCGCAAAACGCACACTCATCACATCCTTAAATAGTCGAAAGGAGATTCACATGCCCTACATCAGCGTCGGTAAGGAAAGCTCGAAGGATATCGAAATCTACTACAAGGACTGGGGCAGCGGTCAGCCGATTGTCTTCAGCCACGGTTGGCCGCTGAGCGCCGATGCGTGGGAAGATCAGATGTTCTTTCTGGCGTCGCGCGGCTATCGCTGCATCGCGCATGATCGGCGCGGCCACGGCCGATCGAGTCAGCCGTGGAGCGGCAACGACATGGATACGTACGCCGATGATCTGGCGAAACTCGCCGAGGCGCTCGACCTGAAGAACGCGATCCACGTCGGACATTCGACGGGCGGCGGCGAGGTCGCCCGCTATATCGGCCGACACGGCACCAAGCGCGTGGCCAAAGCGGTGCTGATCGGCGCGGTGCCTCCGCTGATGCTCAAGACACCAAACAATCCCGCCGGTACACCAATGGAAGCGTTCGATCAGATTCGCGCCGCTGTTCTCGCTGACCGTTCGCAGTTTTGGAAAGATCTCAGTCTGACTTTCTACGGATACAACAGAGCGGGCGCCAAAATCTCTGAGGGCGTGCGCGAGTCCTTCTGGTTGCAGGGAATGATGTGCGGTTTTCCCGGCTCGTATTTTTGTGTCAAAGCGTTTTCCGAGACCGATCTCACCGAAGATCTTAAGAAATTCGATATACCGACATTGATCATGCATGGCGATGACGACCAGATCGTTCCCATCGGCGCTTCTGCGATGTTGTCCTCGAAACTGGTTAAGGACGCGAAACTGGAAATCTACGAAGGCGCGCCGCACGGCATGTGTACGACGCATAAAGATAAGGTAAATGAAGATCTGCTCGCGTTCTGTAAAGCGTAGAACGTTTAATCGAATTGCATCGAATAATTCTCATCAACGAAAGGAGAAACCTCCATGGGCCAGAAAGACAAGACGGCAGCCCCGACCGATCTGAGCGGCGACGGCGTCGAGGAGATTACCAGTAATTTGCGTCGATTGCTGGCGGATGTATTCGCGCTTTACGTAAAGACAAAAAACTTCCACTGGCACATCAGCGGGCGGCATTTCCGCGATTATCATCTGCTGCTCGATGAGCAAGCGACGGAGATCTTCGCCATGACCGACACCATCGCCGAACGCGCCCGCAAGGTCGGCGGAACGACGATTCATTCGATCAGCGACATCACGAAGAATCAACGTCTCAAAGACAACAACAAGGACGGTGTCAGCGCGATGGAGATGATCAGCGAGCTGTGCGACGACAATCAGCAGTTGACGCGCAGCTTGCGAGCAACGCACGAGGTTTGCGATCGACACAACGATGTCGCAAGCGCCAGCCTGATCGAAGTTTGGATCGACGAGACGGAAAAACGAACGTGGTTCTTGGCGGAAATCGCGCAGGATCTTTAATCGCCATAGAGGACAAGGAGCCACTTCATGAAGCGGCTTACGCTGTTTTTGCTAGCCGTTGCGGCAGCGTCGATGCTTGTTGCGTCAGCGCATCATCAAGCCGGGCATGCTGGTGATGCGGCGGCACCGATCTTCGGAATCAAAATTCCCGCCGGCTATCGTGACTGGAAGCTGATCTCCGTGGCCCACGAAGCAGGCGACCTGAACGATCTGCGCGCCGTTCTGGGCAACGATGTAGCGGTTGCGGCATCTCGGGACGGAAAGCTGCCGTTTCCGGATGGTGCCATCATAGCGCGGCTGGCGTGGAGTTACATTGCTTCCGAGGAAAACAACAAAGTCTTCGGCCGTGATCAATCCTTCGTCGCCGGCGCTCCCACCAACGTTCAGTTCATGGTCAAGGATTCCAAAAAATACGCCTCGACGGGAGGATGGGGCTTTGCTCAATTCAAAGACGGCAAACCTGCCGACGAGACGCTGCTCAAAACCTGCTTTCCCTGCCACGTCCCTGTCAAAGCTCGCGACTACGTCTTCACCCGTTACGCACCAACGCCATAGGCGCAGTTCTCGATGGTAGATTGGAAGAATCATGAGCAATGAAACCGCCACTTCTCCTATCCGCCGCGAACCGGAACTCCTCGGCCAAACCGTCGTCGTGATCGGCGGCAGTGCCGGCATAGGGCTCGAAACCGCCCGTCGGGCGCGCGCCGAAGGGGCGAATGTGATTCTCGCAGCGAGAAATCCCGCGCGTCTCCAGCGCGCCGCAACCGAAGTTGGCGCGCTGAGCACCGCGGCGTTCGACGCGACCGACTTCGAACAGCTGGGAAAGTTTTTCGATGAATTGCACGCGCCTATCGACCACGTGCTGGTTACGGGACCCGGCCCTTACTATGCGACGCTGGCGGATTTCGACATCGAAAAGGCGCGCGGGAATCTTGAGGCTCATGTGTTACTGCCGCTGCAAGTCGCACGGAACGCGGCGGGCAAGGTTCGCGCCGGAGGGACCCTGCTCTTCATGAGCGGCACCGGCGGCCGCCGCACGACGCCCGGATTCGCGCTCATCTCGGCTCTTACCGCCGCAACACCCGCCATGACGAAGAACCTGGCGCTTGAGCTCGCGCCCATCCGAGTGAACCTCATCGCCGCCGGTTTCGTCGACACACCTTTGTCGGCATCGCTCCTCGGCGATGAGCTCGAAGACCGCCGCAAGCAGCTTCGCGCCACGCTTCCCATCCGGCGCATCGTCGGACCAGCCGACGTTGCTGCGCTTGCGGTGCATATCATGACCAACACGGCCCTCACAGGTGCGACCTACGACATTGACGGCGGACAGCAGCTCGTCGACTAACCGGCATCGGTGAACATGTAGAAGGAAAAGAACATGGTAACTCCCATTCTGGTCACCGGCGCGGCGGGCCGAGTCGGCGCGATCGGGCGTACGGTCACCGAACTGCTGTTGAAGCAAGGCAAAGCGGTGCGTGCAATGGTGCGACGTGAAGATGAACGCGCGCAGGCGTTGCGCGACATGGGCGCGGAGATCGTGGTCGGTAATCTGCTCGATCTCGATGCGATGCATAGGGCGATTACCGGCTGCGAGACGATGTACTTCGGCATGTCGGTTTCCGATGTCTATTTGGCCGCGACAGTCAATGCGGCGGCGGTGGCGAAGCATCACGGCGTAAAGGCCTTCATCAATATGTCGCAGATGACGCTCTCCCAGATGAGCATTACCGAAACGACACCGAGCCCCCAGCACAAGCTGCACTGGCTTGCCGAGCAGGCGCTCAACTGGTCGGGCCTGCCGGTCGTGCACGTGCGGCCGACAGTGTTTCTCGAAGGCTTCTTCCTGCTTTTCACGGCGGACTCAGTCAAGGAATCAAATCAGATCAGACTACCGCTCGGCGCGGGCAAGACTTCGCCCGTCGCCGCGGAAGATGTTGCG